>CABZEV010000005.1 GCA_902524865.1 uncultured Pelagibacteraceae bacterium
TATTTTATCTAAATTTGAATTTGCATTAAGTGAGAATGGTAAAAAGGTAAATAATATTAATAAGAATAATTTTTTCATAAATAATAGAATTACATTATTTCATTTATTATTGAGATCTATAATCTTGACGCACTATCATTCATCCATGAAAATAAATGATCTGAAAAGGATCTTCTCACAAATAAATTTACATTGTTAATGTCTTGATTATGAACAATTATATCAATTTTTGTCAAAATTGTTTGAGTTACAAGGCCTTTTTTGGATTTAAAATCATTAAAATTAAACGGAGATCCAGTTTCAAATAAATCAAAAATTTTATCACCTTTAAGATTTATTAATACAAATTGGTCTGTGACATCAGTTACAGCACCCAAATTTGTTTTACAAATATTTTTATTGAGTAATTTTTCTACATCGTAATTATTATCATCTGATTTTAAAATTTCATTTGAAAAAATCATCCATTCATCTGGGCTTAACCAAAGAGCTGTTAATTGATCACTTCTTGAGGAAGTATTTGCTTCATTTGGCAAAAGTAGATTTAATGATTTCCCAACTGCAGATAAAAACTGTCTTTTTTTTCCTCTTATAATAAGTTTCATGACAGGTTTTATTTCTCTCATTTGCAAACCTGGATAAGATTTATCATTTTCAATTACATTTGAATAATTAAGCATTTAATCTTTTGTTCTCCTTGTCTAAGAATACTGGATCTGTAACTGTTACATTGATTTGTTTTTTTTCCATTGGAATTATTAATTTTTGACCCATCATATTTTTTCCGCCCTTAACCACACCAAGAGCTATTGATTTTTTTAAATTCGGACTAAAATAACTAGAAGTAACATGACCTAACATTTCTATTGGTGTTTTGTTCATATCCGCAACAATTTGTGCCCCTTCTTCTAATATTTCCTCTGGATTGTCTGTGATAAGACCTACTAATTGTTTCCTATCTTCCCTAATAGTATCTGATCTATATAAAGATCTTTTACCTATAAAATCAAATTTCTTTTTACTAACTATCCAATCCATTTGTAAATCAATTGGTGTCATAGTTGCATCTGTGTCTTGACCGGCTATGATAAATCCTTTTTCCGCTCTTAATAAATGCATTGTTTCAGTCCCATAGGGAGTAATATTAAATTCCTTTCCTGCCTCCATACAATTATCCCATACAGATTTGGCATAATTGGCTTGAATATTGATTTCGTAACTTTGTTCACCAGTAAAACTTATTCTCATAACTCGACATTTCACTTTACCAATTTTTGAATTCTTAAATGACATATGAGGAAAATCTTTATCTGATAAATCGATTTCAGGTATTACTTTTTGTATTATCTTTTTACTATTAGGACCACAAACACTAATAGTTGCGTAATGGTCAGTTACAGATGTCAAATACACATCTAGTCCAGGCCATTCTGTTTGAAGATAATCTTCAAGTTTACCTAAAACTGTAGCAGCACCACCAGTTGTTGTTGTCATAATATAATGATTTTCGTCTAATCTAGTAGTAACACCATCGTCATAGACCATGCCATCTTCGTTCAGCATTAAACCATATCGACATTTTCCAATCTCAAGTTTTGACCAAGCATTGGTGTAAACTCTATTTAAAAATTCAGAGGCATCAGTACCTTGAATATCAATTTTACCTAACGTGGATGCATCTAATATGCCTGCACTATCTCTTGCAGCTTTACTTTCTCTTTGTACTGCTTCGTGCATGTTTTCACCATTCTGTGGATAATACCAAGCTCTTTTCCATTGTCCTACATTCTCAAATTCAGCTTTGTTTTCAACATGCCATTCGTGAATTGGAGTTTTTCTTGTTATATCAAAATATTTACCAACATTTCTTCCAACGATAGTACCAAATGCAAGAGGAGTGTAGGGTGGTCTAAATGTTGTAGTACCAAGTTCACCCATTTTAGAAGATGCTGTTTCAGAAATTATTCCTAAGGCATGCATATTCCCAAGTTTACCTTGATCTGTACCCATACCTGTTGTTGTATATCTTTTAACATGTTCAATAGACCTGAAACCTTCTCTTAAAGCTAATTTAATATCTTTAGCTGTTGCATCATTTTGAAAATCTATAAATGATTTAGTTTTCCCTAAAATTTTATTTGAAGGCAATAACCAAATATTTCTTTTTGATTTGTTAAATGCTGAATATATTTCAATATTTTCGTATTCGGTTTTCTTGATATTCAAAAAGTCCTTAAGTAATTTAGTTGCATTAATTAATATTTCATCTAAAGTAAAATCACCTCTACAACTTCCAATACTTATCTGATTTGATGGATAAGAATTTGGAATAAAAACTTGATCATCATCTCTAAATTTAAGTTTTCCACCCGATTGAGTAAATAGATGAACTGCTGGTGTCCAACCTCCTGAAATACCCAAATTATCACATGAAATATTTTCTTTTGATCCTATAACCTTTTGACCATCTTTAGACAATTTCATTATAGAGATGCTATTTATTCTTTTGTAGCCTGATGTATCTACAATAGTGTAACCTTTATAAATTTTTATATTGTTTTTTTCAGTTTCTTTAATAAGTTTAGAGTCAATTTCTTCTCTATTGTCAATTATTGCTTGTACTTTAATTCCTTTTTGAATTAAGCTTATTGCAGTTTCATAAGCGCTATCATTATTGGTAAATAAAATATTTTTCTCACCACATGCTACACCAAATAAATCTGCATATTTTTTTATAGCAGATGAGAGTAATATTCCTGGGCGATCATTATTGTCAAAAATTAAAGGTCTTTCTATAGACCCTGTTGCTGTAATAACTTTTTTAGCTCGTATTTTGAGCAATTTTTGACGGGTTTTATTTTCTCTTTGTTCAAGTGGCAAGTGATCAGTCAAATTTTCCCTTGCTAATAAAAAATTATAACCATGAAAAGCAGCAACACTTGTTCTGGTTTTAATTTCTAAATTTTCAATTTTTTTTATTTCATTGATTTCCTTTTCTAACCATGAAGCTGAATTTTGATTGTTAATTTTAAAAAATTCTGAGTCTTGGTAAATTGTAGAACCACCTAAATATGATTTTTCCTCAACTAATAGTGTTCTAAAACCATTTTTTGCAGCGGTTTTTGCTGCAATAATTCCTGAAATACCTGCACCAATAACTAATACATCGCAATGAATGTATTTGTGTTCGTATATGTCAGGGTCTGGAACATTAGGTGATTTTCCTAAACCAGCAGATTTTCTAATAAAATATTCATATTTCCCCCAAAAACTTGCTGGCCACATAAAAGTCTTATAGTAAAAACCTGCAGGTAATAATGGACTTAAAAAATTGTTTATACCTCCAATATCAAACTTTACACTAGGCCAACAATTTTGACTTGAAGCAACAAGACCTTCATATATTTCCATTTCAGTAGCTCTTACATTTGGTTCTGTTCTTGAAGTTCCGTTATGAAGTTGAACAATGGCGTTTGGTTCCTCTGACCCAGCAGTCATAATTCCTCTAGGTCTATGGTACTTAAAACTTCTACCAACTAGGTGGATGTTATTAGCCAATAGGGCAGAAGCAAGTGTATCACCTTTAAATCCATAATAAGTTGAACCATTAAATTTAAATGAAATTCGATATGTTTCATCGACTAATTTACTACTTTTAACTCTTAAATTTTTTATCATTGATTATTTAACCGGTGGTTTTTCACCCATTTTGTAAACGGCTTTAATCTCATCATTTGATGTATCTCTCACCATGTTAAACCATTTTCTACAACCATGAATGTGGTTCCACCTTTCGAATTGAATACCTTTAATATTTTTTCTCATAAATAAATATTCTGCCCATTGATCGTCACTTAATTCAGTTGGTTGTTTAGGCCTAACAATATGAGCTTCTCCACCAGCTTTAAATTCACTTTGCTCTCGTTCACCACAAAAAGGACAATTAATTAAAAACATTAGTGCGCTACAGCTGCTGCACCATGTTCGTCGACAAGGTCACCACTTACAAATCTATTCAAATTAAATGCAGCATTAAGTTTGTGCGGTTCATCATTGGCTATTGTATGCGCAAACAAATCTCCAGAGCCAGGTGTAGCTTTAAATCCTCCTGTTCCCCAGCCACAATTAAAATATAAACCTTCGATTGATGTTTTACTTATAATTGGGCTTGCATCTGGACAAATATCTACAATTCCACCCCATTGTCTTAACATTCTCATACGACTAAAGATAGGGTATAACTCTAAAATTGCATTTAATGTCCCTTCAACAATATCATGACTTCCTTTTTGTGAGTAGGATACGTAATCATCAGTTCCTGCGCCGATTACTAATTCACCTTTATCTGATTGACTAACATATGCATGTACAGCATTTGACATAACAACTGTATCTATGATTGGTTTTACAGGCTCTGAAACTAAAGCTTGGAGTGGTTTACTCTCTAATGGTAACTTTAATCCAGCCATATTAGCTATCACACTAGAGTGACCTGCAGCTACCACGCCAATTTTATTTGTTTTAATAAATCCTTTTGTAGTTTCAATACCTTCAACTGCATCACCATTTCTCTTAATACCTTTCACCTCACAATTCTGAATTATATCAACACCCATTTCATCTGCACCTCGTGCATATCCCCATGCAACTGCATCATGTCTTGCAGTTCCAGCTCTTTTTTGTAAAGTTCCACCTAATACAGGGTATCTTATATCTGGAGATGTATTTATTATTGGACAAAATTTTTTAACTTCTTCAGTATTTAAATATACTGCATCAATACCATTAAGTCTGTTAGCATGAGTTCTTCTTTTTAGATCTCTTACATCTTGAAGATTATGAGCAAGATTCATTACTCCTCTTTGACTAAACATTACATTGTAGTTTAATTCTTGAGAAAGGCCTTCCCATATTTTAAGAGCGTGATCATAAAGACCAGCACTTGCATCCCATAAATAATTAGATCTTATAATTGTAGTGTTTCTTCCTGTATTCCCGCCACCAATCCAACCTTTTTCAACAACAGCAATATTTTTCATATTATGTTTTTTTGCCAGATAGTAAGCTGTTGCTAAACCATGGCCACCCCCACCAATAATTACCACATCATATTCTTTTTTTGGCTCAGGGTCTTTCCATGCCTTTTCCCAATTTTCATGATAAGAAAAAGCATTTTTAATAAGCGAAAATATTGAATACTTATTTTTCATAATTAATAAATAATTACTTTATTAATGTTGATTATTCAATACAATCAAAGGCGACAATTTCTTGGAAGAGTGGGTGAGAGGCTTAAACCAGTCGTTTGCTAAATGACCGTGCGAGGAAACTTGTACCGAGGGTTCGAATCCCTCCTCTTCCGCCATTATTAAAACAAGGGATTATTCTTAAAAAAATCTTTCATTGCGATTGGCTGCTGTTCAAGCACGTATCTATAAACATTGTAGTTTTCTAATACTCTTTGAACATAATTTCTAGTTTCTTTAAATTTAATTAATTCAATCCAGTCGATATAATCAATTTGATTTTTTTGAGGATTTTTGTTTATTTTTTTCCAATATCGAACTCTTTTTGGTCCAGCATTATAAGCAGCCACTGCAAATGGATAAGCACCGTCATATTCAAGAATTAATCCTGCTATATAATGTGATCCTAGGTTAATATTATATTCTGCATCAGTAGTTAATCTAGATTTTGAGTAAGGAAGTTTTGCCTGTTTAGCAACTAGTTTAGCAGTGTAAGGCATTAATTGCATTAACCCTTTTGCACCAGCATGACTATTGGCACTTAAATCAAACTCACTCTCTTGTCTTATGATTGAAAGAATGAAAGCATTATCTGGAATTTTTCTTCCATTAATATATTTGGGTGTGCTTATGATTGGGTAATTATATTTGTTGTGAAATCTTTTTTCATAGGATGCTATTTTAGAAATCTGAATTGCAAAATCAAATCGTTCTATATTTGTTGCAAGTTCAGCTGCCAAAACCTCACTACCACTACCAACATTATCATTAGCCAAATGTCTTAGTATATGTTTAGCATATTTGTCTTCATCTAATTCATTAAGTAAATAAATCAATTTGACTAAATCTTTTTTAAAAAAATCATCACGATATTCTTTTTTAACAATCATGTCTTTTGAAAGCTCAAATTTTTCATTTGGACTAATTTCCATAAATGCCAATTGACCGTAGTAAGTGGTCAAATAATTTGTTGCTTCCTTAAACCATTTATAAGATAAATCTTTATCTCCAAGTTTTTTATAAGTTTTACCTAACCAATATGCACCTCTTGCTGTACTAATAGGGTATCCAACATTATTATAAAAATTTTCAAAATGTTCTTTAGCTAATACTGGATCATCTAAAAAACTTAATGCTATCCAACCACTCATCCACTCAGCAGCAGCAAATTCAGGTCCATCATTCATTCCATGGTTACTGGCAATTTTATAAGCTAATTCATATTTTTTTTTATATATTAATGATCTAGAAATTATTTCTCTCTCTATCCACCATTTATCCGGACGAACCAAGTAATCTTTTGTATTTTTTATCTTTAAAAGAATTTCAACAGAACTATCAACTCTTCCTCTTTTTCTTCTCCATTTTAATCTATCGTAATTTAAACCAGCATCATTTTTAAGATTAGATGGAACTTTAGAAATAGCATTATCGACACCATACGATTTACTCATCAATAGTTGTCTGGCTGTATATAATAGTTCATAATTTTTAGGTAAATATCTTAATAGTCGTTTTAAGTCCCAGTATTTGTTATTCCAAGCAAGATATTCTGCTCGTTTAATATAATCATCTGCATTAAGATATTTCTTAAATTTCTTACGATAAAATCTTAAATCAGTTTTAGACAATTCAGCTGATATCCAGCCTTCTTTAATAAATCTTATTCCCTTTTCCTTATTACCATTAAGAATAAGACTTTCCCCCAATATCATTTTACCAAAACCACTTAGAGGTTCTGCAAGACCAAACCAATCTATAATTTTTTTTGGACTAATTTTTTCTGTAGAAAGTTTATGCTCTGCTAAATATTTTATTCTTCCAATTCTAGGATAATCTTCATTGGAGTCTATGAATGTTTTATAATTATAATAAGAAGCTTGATTTCCCTTTGTAAGCAAATGTCTCCATTGAATAAAATCATATATAGATTTATCTTTAGCTCTTTTGGCAGTTTTTATTGCAGCTGTCCAATTAGCTCTTTTCATTTCGGCAATTGCTTTTTTGGCTAATGCGAAATCTTTTTTACGATAATATTTTGATATCTTTATTTCTTTTGTTTTTTTTGTTCCAGCAATTAAAGGTTTTTTTTTGGGAAGTATCAGTCCACTTATCTTCTTTTCTGGCTTAGATTCAACTTTTTTTTCTATCTCTTTTGTTACTATTTTTGGTATTGGTTTGGGTAAAGGTTTTAGTACATCTATTAATAATTTTTTTTGTGTTAGCTCTTCAGATTGGATAGGTTTTTTTAATGGGATTATGTCAGACTGAGCTATAGTGAGTAGACCGAATAAATTAATTGATACTATCCAAAATAAGATTTTTTTAATCATAATCTTTTGCTACATGAATCTACAATGTATGTTATAAGTATTTATGTTTAAAGGATCAAATGTTGCTTTAGTCACCCCGTTTAAAAATGATAAACTTGATGATGAGACATATATTAATTTAATTCATTTTCATATCCAAAATGGGACAAATGGATTAGTTCCAGCAGGAACAACCGGTGAGTCACCAACTTTAAGTCATGATGAACATGAAAGAGTGATTGAGTTATGTGTAAAAGAAAGTAATGGAAAATTACCAGTTTTTGCAGGCACAGGATCGAACTCTACAGAGGAGGCCATTTCACTTACAACTCATGCAGAAAAAATTGGAGCCACAGGTGCTCTTGTTGTAACACCCTATTATAACAAGCCAACACAAGAGGGTTTATACCAACATTATAAAGCAATTAATGACAAATGTGGAATACCTATAATAATTTATAATATTCCTGGTAGATCGGTTATTGATATGTCAGTTGATACTATGGCTAGATTATTTGAATTGAAAAATATTATTGGTGTTAAGGATGCAACTGGAGACCTAAATAGGGTTGAACAAACTTTAAAAAAGATGGGAAATGAATTCATTCAATTAACTGGTAATGACGATAATGCTTTAGAATTTAATAAAAGAGGTGGAGTGGGAGCTATAAGTGTTACTGCAAATATTG
Source organism: uncultured Pelagibacteraceae bacterium (assembly GCA_902524865.1). Classification (GTDB taxonomy): domain Bacteria; phylum Pseudomonadota; class Alphaproteobacteria; order Pelagibacterales; family Pelagibacteraceae; genus Pelagibacter. Next base: position 8,248 of record CABZEV010000005.1, read on the forward strand.
CTCCGAAACTTTGTTCTGATTTTCAAAAATTATCAAAATCTGAAAATAACGATGAAATTAAAGAGGCTGAAAAAATTGATAAAATATTACAACCTCTTCACTATGCAATGTTTGTCGAAAGTAATCCAAGTCCAGTAAAATATGCAGCAAAATTATTAAATCTTTGTGATGATAATGTAAGACTACCTCTTGTAAAGGTGACAGCTGAAACTAAGGATATCGTAAAAAAAGCACTTCATTCTGCAAAATTAGTTTAATGAAAAAAAAAACCAATAGTGGTTTAAAAATAATTTGTCTTAATAAAAAAGCTAGTTTCAATTATTTTTTTGAGGATTTGTTTGAAGCAGGTATTGTCCTAAAAGGTTCTGAAATAAAATCAATTCGTAATGGTAAAGTTAACATAGCAGATTCTTACGCAATAGAAAAAAAAGGTGAAATAGTCTTGATAAATTCACATATTGCATCTTATAAGCAAGCTAGTTATTCAAACCATAATCCAACCGATGAAAGAAAATTGTTATTAAATAAGAGAGAAATTAATAAACTAATTGGTAAAATACAAAAAGACGGGCTCACAATAATACCTACAAAAATGTATTTTAAAAAAGGAAAAGCAAAATTAGAGTTAGCTGTAGCCAAAGGTAAGAAACAATTTGATAAAAGAGCAGTAAAAAAACAAAGAGACTGGAATCGTGATAGAGCAAGATATATTAGAAAATCAAGTTAATCCTGTCTATTTAGGTATAGGTTCTAATCTAGGAAATAAAATCAATAATATTGAATTAGCTAAATCAAAATTAATTCTCAATGATATTATGATAGTAAAATCATCAAGCTATTATGAGAGTTTGTCTTGGCCTGATGATAACAATCCTAAATTTTATAATGTTGTAGTTAAGGTTCTAACTAAATTATCACCTTTTGAATTAATAAGTGTTTGTAAAACTATTGAAACAAGCCTGGGACGAAAGAAAAAACTTCGAAATGCTCCTAGAGAGTGCGATATTGATATAATTGATTTTAATAGAAAAAAAATGAAAGGTGAATTAAATCTACCTCATTCAAGAATGCATAAAAGAAATTTCGTCCTTTTTCCATTATTTGAGATAGATAAAACTTGGAAACATCCAGTTTCAAAACATTCCATAAAAAAACTATTATTATCATTAAAAAATAGAGACATTAGGTCTATTAAACAAATTTAATTTAGTGATATAATGTTTATATGCTTAATTCTGAAGATTTAATAAATAAAGTAAAAGTTTATAATAAATTTTTAAACCCTGAAAAACTGAATAAAGCTTATGATTTTGCTGTTAAAGCACATAGTAATCAAAAGAGAGCTTCAGGTGACCCATATTCAGTTCATCCAATAGAAGTCGCAAATATCCTAACAGATCTTAAATTAGATAGCGCTACCATTACTACTGGTTTATTACATGATACAATCGAAGATACCTATGCTACTTACGAAACCATTAAAGGAGAATTTGGTGAAGAGGTTGCAGATTTAGTTGATGGTGTTACAAAAATTTCAGTTTTTGAAAACACTGCAACCACAAACTCAAAAGCAGAAAATTTTAGAAAACTTATTTTAGCTACCTCAAAAGATATAAGAGTTTTGTTAGTTAAAATTGCAGATCGTTTACATAATATGAGAACAATAAAAGCTATCATCAAAGAAGATAAAAGAATAAGAATTGCACAAGAGACAATGGAAATTTATGCACCATTGGCTGATAGAATGGGAATGCATAGAATTCGTGATGAGCTGGAGGATTTATCTTTTGAAGTTTTAAATAATGATGCAAGAGCACTAATTCAAAATAGATTAGATGAAATCAAATCTGACAAAAAAGATATTTTCGAATCTCTTTCTAATGAAATAAACACTTTGTTAGATGACAATAATATACAATCTAAAATTTATGGAAGAGGCAAAACACCTTTTTCAATTTGGAGAAAAGTTCAAAAGAAACGAGTTTCTCTTGAGCAAATAACTGATATTATTGGTTTTAGAATAATTTTAAAAAATATTGATGATTGTTACAAAACTTTAGGGATAATACATAAAGAATACAATTGTATACCTGGCAAATTTAAAGATTATATCTCTTCACCTAAAATTAATGGTTATAAATCAATTCATACAGCAGTTATTGGATCTAATAAAAAACCCATAGAAATTCAAATTAGAACAACAGAAATGCATGATTTTGCTGAAAGGGGTATTGCTTCGCACTGGCAATATAAATCTTCTGAGAAATTTAATTCTTTAACTTGGAAAGAATATGACTGGTTAAAAGATTTAGTAGAAATCATTGAAAAAAATGAAAATCCAGAACATTCATATGAATATACAAAACTACAAATGTTCCAAGAAAATGTATTTTGCTTTACACCAAAAGGATCGGTTATTAAATTACCAAAAAATGCTACTCCAATTGATTTTGCATATGCCGTGCATACTAAAATAGGAGATACTGCAATCGGATGTGAAGTTAATGGTAATAAAAGTGAACTCCAAACTATTTTAAGAAATGGAGATCGAGTTAAAATTATTACCTCTAAAAATCATTCACCATCATTGCATTGGATCCCAACAACAAAAACAGGAAAAGCAAGGGCAGCTATAAGACGTTATTGGCATGAAAAGGGAGAAAGAAAAGAGGAAAGAGTAAAAAAGTACAATACTACTTTATGGATATCTTTACCAGATAAACCCGGTCAGCTTGGTAATGTTAGTTCGTTAATCGGAGAGCATAAACTTAATATTTCAAACCTTGTGATGGCAGGCAAAAACCCTGACTATATAAATTTTAAATTCCAATTAATCATAAGGGATTTAAAAAATTTCACTAATTTTATTGCAGAGCTAAAACAAAAAGGTATAAAATTTAAGATAATTAGACACGAAGATAAAAGAAATGCTTTCACACAAAAAATCCTTAGATATTTTAAGAAAAACTAATGCATTATTAGAGGGACATTTTATTTTATCTTCTGGATTACACTCTTCAAAATATATTCAATGCGCAAAACTATTAAGTTTTCCGCATAAAGCAAAGAAAATTTGTAAATCTTTAGCCGGAAAAATTAAGAAAAAATTTAAAAACTTCGACTTAATTTTATCACCAGCAATGGGAGGTATAATAATCGGTTATGAAATTGGCAGACTACTTAAAAAAGAAACTATTTTCTGTGAAAGAGTAAAAGGAAAATTTCAATTAAGAAGAGGTTTTCAAATTAAAAAAGGATCAAAAGTATTAATTATCGAAGATGTTATAACGACAGGTAAATCAAGCATGGAATGTGTTAAATTGATTAAAAATTCAAAAGCAAAACTAATGGGTTTTGCAACAATTATTGATAGATCATCAAAAAATAATTTAAAGATAAAAAAAAATATAGTTTCACACCTCAAAATTTCTGTTCCAACTTATAAAAAGAACAAAATTCCAAACGAGTTGAAATTAATTCCAATTTCAACACCAGGAAGTAGATACACGAAGTGAGACGTCTTGGAGTAAATATTGATCATATAGCAACCCTGAGAAATGCTAGAGGTGAACTACATCCAGACCCGATATTTGCTGCTAAATTTGTTAAGAAAGCAGGTGCTGACTCAATAACAATTCATCTTCGTGAAGATAGAAGACATATAAAAGATAATGACGCAAAAAAAATTTGTTCTCTAAAAAAGATTTTGGTTAATTTGGAAATTTCAACTAATCCAAAAATGATAAGTAAAGCATTGAAAATAAAACCAAATTATATTTGTTTAGTACCAGAGAATAGAAAAGAAGTTACCACAGAGGGAGGTTTAAACTTAGTTAAAAATAAAAATAAAATTAAAAATATAATTTTGAAATTTAAAAAGAAAAAAATTAGAACTAGTTTATTTATAAATCCATCAATTTATGATATTAAAACCTCTTATAAATTAGGATCTGATTGTGTTGAAATTCATACAGGTAGACTTTCTAGATTAGTAAAATTGAAGAAGAATCATTCTAAAGAGCTTAATAGAATAAAAAAATGTTCAATTATTGCAAAGAAAATTGGTTTAGAAGTTCATGCTGGTCATGGACTTGATTATAAAACAACTGAATTATTATCTAGATTTAAAGAAATAGAAGAATTTAATATAGGACACTATTTAATCGGTGAGTCGGTATTTTTTGGTTTATCCAAAGTAATAAAAAAGTTTAGAAAAATTATTAAATAACAGAAATGAAAATATTAGGAATTGGAGTTGATGTAGTAAATAATAGACGAATTCACCCTTTAATTAAAAACCAAAACTTTATAAAAAGAACTTTTGGACCTAATGAACTTAAATTTTCTAAAAATAAAGTTAATAGAACAAACTTTTTTGCAAAAAGGTTTGCAGCGAAAGAGGCTTTATCAAAATCATTCGGCACTGGCATAAGAGATCATTTGAGTTTTAAAGATATTGAAATTTTAAATGATAAAATGGGTAAACCTTTTTTCTATAAATCAAAAAAAATTGATAAAATTATAAAAAAAAAGTTCAAAATTAAGAAATATGACTTGTTTCTTTCACTATCTGATGAAAAAGATCATTCAATAGCATTTACAATTTTGGTTAAAAGATAATGATAGATAAAAATTTCTTTAAAGAAAACATAATAACCTTATTTTATGCATTAATTATTGCAATTTTTATTAGATCGATATTTCTTCAACCATTTTACATACCATCTTCATCGATGGAGCCTAATCTGTTAGTTGGAGACAGATTATTTGTAACTAAATATTCATATGGTTATAGCAAACATTCATTTCCGTTTAGCCCACCTATTTTTACAGGAAGGTTAATGTTTAGTGAGCCGAAAAGGGGAGATGTTGTAGTATTCAAAACTCCTGCAGATAATAGAACTGATTATATAAAAAGATTAATTGGTTTACCCGGAGATCAAATACAATTTATTAATTCAAATTTGTATATAAATAATGCAGAAGTTTTGAAATCCAGAATCTCAGAAAATGATAAAATATTTTGTGGAAATAGAACCATTGATGTATTTACTTTTGAGGAAATTTTACCTAATGGAAAAAAACATAAAACTGTTTACTTAAAAGATTATACATTTAAAAATTCAGATAAATTTATAGTTCCAAAGGATTACTACTTCTACTTAGGAGATAATAGAGATTGTTCTAAGGATAGTAGATATTTATCAAGTGTAGGATATGTACATAAAGATAATTTAGTAGGAAAGGCTCAATTTATTTTCTTCTCTTCAGATAGATCTGTTGGAAGTATTTTTTCATTTTGGAAATGGAACAAATCAATAAGATTTGATAGATTCTTTCAAAAGATCAAATAATGAAAATTAATTATCAAACTTTAGAAAAAAAAATTAAGATCAATTTTAAAGACAAAGATTTGTTAGTTAGATCATTAACTCATAAAAGCTATAACAAAGAAATTAATAATGAAAAATTAGAATTTTTAGGTGATCGTGTCTTAGGATTAGTAATTGCAAAAAAACTTTTAGAAATTTACCCAAATGAAAAAGAGGGTATATTAGATAAAAAGTTTGCATCATTAGTAAATAAGAAAACTTGTTTACAAATCGCAAAAAAAATTAATCTTGATAAATATATTTTAACTTTAGATATTAAGAAAAAGAAAAATATAGTAGAGGATAAGGTTGTTTCTGATTGTTGTGAAGCATTAATAGGATCTATTTATCTAGATAAAGGTTTTAATTTTGTAGAAAAATTTATTTTAGAATTATGGTCAGAAAATATTAAAGACAGCGTTATTACTCAAATAGATGCAAAAACAAAATTACAAGAATTCTCTTTAAAAAGATTTAAGAAATTACCAATTTATAAACTTATTTCAAATACTGGACCAAGACATAAACCCCTTTTTAAGGTTGGTGTAAAATTAGTTGATACTAAGTTTTTTTTAGCAGAGGGTAGTTCGAAAAAAGATGCTGAACAAAATGCTGCTATTAAATGTTTACAAAATCAGAGCAATTTATGATTTGGGACGATATTGGATTTTTATTGAATAAAAATAGATATAATGAAAATTCATTAATATCCGAAATTTATACTAAAAATTTTGGTAAAATAAGTGGTATTATTTTTGGTGGAACTTCAAAAAAAATTAAGAACTATCTTCAAATAGGAAATAAACTGTATGTAAATTATAATTCTAAAAATGAAAATAGCATGGGTTATTTTAAAGTAGAAATTCAAAAAGCTTTATCTCCACTATATTTTGATAACCATCAAAAATTAACTTGTATCTCCTCAGCTATGAACTTGGTTAAATTACTTACAGCTGAGTCACAAAAAAATGCAAAGATATTTTCTTTGTTAGAAGAATTTTATGTTCTATTAAACTCTAAAGACTGGATAAAAAATTATATCTTTTGGGAGTTGGAATTATTTAAATCTTTGGGCTATGACTTAAATTTTGAGAATTTAGTTAATGAAAAAATTATTGGTGATCAAAAACAATATATATCGAAGTCATCAACAGAAAAAAGAATTATACCTAATTTTTTAATAGAAAAAAATAACTCAATTGAAGATATAGAATCTTTATTGACAGGTCTCAAATTGTTGAGTGATTATCTTGAAAAGTCAATTTTAAAGCCTAATAACCTAAACCAACCAATCAGCAGATTACAATTTATTAATACTTTAAAATAATTATTTAATAATTTGGTCTAATCTATCAGCGTAATAGCTAACAATTGCATTTGCTCCAGCTCTTTTAAAAGAAACAAGACTTTCTAAAATAATATTTCGATCAGTTAAATCATTTTTAATTCCATGTTCTAATAAAGAATATTCACCTGAGACTTGATAGGCCATAACTGGAATTTTAAAGTTTTCTTTAACTTTTTTAATGATATCAAGATATGGTAGTCCAGGTTTAACCATAACCATATCAGCTCCTTCTTTTATATCCAAAGCGACCTCTCTTAAGGCTTCATCACTATTTCTATAATCCATTTGATAATTCTTTTTATTTCCTTTTAATAAGTTTTTTGAACCAACTGCATCTCTGAAAGGGCCATAGAAACTTGACGCATATTTAACAGCATAAGAAAGTATTTGTGTCATTTTAAAATTATGTTTGTCTAGATATTTTCTAATTTCACCAATTCGACCATCCATCATATCAGATGGTGCTAAAACATCACAACCCATTTGTGCCTGCAACAAAGATTGATCTAATAAAATTTTTATAGTTTCGTCATTTAACACATATTTGTTTTGTAAAAGTCCATCATGACCATGTGAGGTATATGGATCTAATGCAACATCACACATTATTCCAATCTCATTTTTATATTTATTCTTTATTATCTGTAGTGCCCTACAAACCAGATTATTTTCGTTAAGAGCCTCGGTACCTAAGTCGTTTTTTTTTCTTTTTTCAGTGTATGGAAACAATGCAATCATAGGTATGCCTTTTTTAATTGCTCTGTCTACTATATTATTTAATTTATCAATTGTGTATCTGTAAACACCGGGCATTGATTTAATAGATTGTTTTTTATTTTTTCCATCAATTAGAAAAATGGGTAAAATAAAATCATTAGGTGTAAGATTATTTTCTTCAATTAACCTTCTTGACCAATCAGTTTTTCTATTGCGTCTAAGTCTCAATGCTGGGAATTTTCCTGTAATCATGTTTAAATCTATTTAAAATATGCGACAAATGTTATATACAAATATATCTTAAAAAAGATATTAAACAACATCAGGAGACAATAAATTACAAATGAATTTAAATTTTAACGATTTTCAAAAACAGGATATTAAATTTGATGTGAACAAACTTCAAAACGCTTATAATGAATTATTAACCATCAAGGGTTTTTCAGGAGTTGATGGTGTTACAAATTTTGGTGCCATTTCATTAACACAAATACCAGGTGATCCAGACTCTATTAAAGGTAATAAAGCAAGAGGTGTGTTCTGGACTAAACCAGACTCTTCTGGAAAAGAAGCTATGAGAGATGAAATGATTGATGAGTCTGCTTATTCTGAATTTATTGAAGATTACAAAAATACTTATTTTAAAGAAGTGTTTGATGTGCTTTCATCAAAGTATAAATTAGGACGTGTAAGAATTTTATTAAAGGAGCCAAGATCAACTTTAAGTTGGCACAGAGATCCGGAGCCTAGACTACATATTCCGATAATTACTAACCCAGGCTCTATAATGGTTATTGATAATGTTGCAAAACATATGCCCGCAGATGGATCTGTTTGGATTACTAATAATACTAAATATCACAACGCATTCAATGGAGGAGAGGAAAACAGAATCCATTTAGTTGCATGCGTTTTAGATTACAATTTTAACTAATTTGAAAAAAATATTTATTTCTTCAGATCACGCTGGATATAATTTGAAAGAACAAATTAAAAAAAAGTTTTTAAAAAGATACAATTTTCATGATCTTGGGACTGATAATTCAAAGATCTCAGTAAATTACCCAGATTATGCCCATAAATTATGTAAAAGGGTCAGCGTAAACTCACAAAATATGGGTATTTTAGTTTGTGGTTCAGGTATGGGAATGTCAATGGCGGCCAATAAACACAAAAAAATTCGAGCTGCAGTGTGTTATTCAATAAAAAACACAAAATTATCGAGATTGCATAACAATGCAAATATTATAACATTAGGATCTAGATTGACAAAAAAAAAAACTGCCTTTAAATGTATTGAAGCATTTATTAATACTAAATTTGAAGGTGGTAGACATAAAAAAAGAGTAAAAAAAATATAGGTAAAAATGTCAAGTGAAACAAAATACATAAATTCTTCTTATCAAGATTTTTTTGAAAAAAGTCTTTCAAAATCTGACCCAGATTTATTTAAGGCAATAAATGATGAATTAATCAGACAACAAAACCACATTGAGCTAATAGCTTCTGAAAATATAGTCTCACAAGCTGTATTGGAAGCTCAAGGATCAGTTCTGACAAATAAGTATGCAGAAGGTTATCCAGGTAAAAGATATTACAATGGATGTGAACATGTTGATGTAGCAGAACAACTGGCACTTGAAAGAATAAAAAAACTTTTCAATTGTAAGTATGCAAATGTTCAACCTCATTCAGGTGCTCAAGCAAATGGTGCTGTATTTTTGGCTTTGTTAAAACCAAATGATACTTTTATGGGTATGAGCTTAAATTCAGGAGGTCACATAACTCATGGATTAAAGATTTCAATGTCGGGCAAATGGTTTAATGCGATAAGTTATGATGTAGATAAAGAATCTGAATTAATTGATTATGATAACGTTGAAAAACTCGCTCTAGAACATAAACCGAAATTAATTATTGCAGGTGGTAGTGCGTATTCAAGAGTAATAGATTTTAAAAGATTTAGAGAAATTGCTGATAAAGTAGGTGCATATCTTATGGTAGATATGGCTCATTTTTCTGGTTTAGTAGCTGGCAAAGGATATCCAAATCCTTGTGAGTATGCACATGTTGTAACATCCACAACACATAAAGTATTTAGAAGTGCACGTGGTGGAATTATTTTATCAAATGATTTAGATCTTGGAAAAAAATTTGATACAGCTGTTTTTCCTGGTTATCAGGGTGGTCCTTTAATGCATATCATTGCTGCCAAAGCTGCAGGTTTTTTTGAAGCATTAAAACCGGAGTTCCAAACTTACATAAAGAATGTTTTAGCAAACGCTAAAATGTTAGCGGAGACTTTAAAAAATAATGGATTTAAAATTTACTCAGGTGGCACAGACACACATTTAATGTTAGTTGACTTAAGACCTTTTGGTGTAAAAGGAAATGTAGCCTCTGAGAGTCTATGTAGAGCCAATATCACTTGTAATAAAAATGGGATCCCTTTTGATACAGAAAAACCAATGATAACTTCTGGTATAAGATTAGGATCACAAGCTGCTACAACAAGGGGATTTGGTTTAAAAGAATTTGAAAAAGTAGGTGAATTAATAACTAAAGTAATAAAAGGATTATCTGAAAATCCAGAGGACAATAGTAAAGTGGAAAATGAAGTGAGACAAGAAGTTATAAATTTATGTTCTAATTTTCCAATTTATAAAAATTTGAATAAATGATCTGTCCTTGTGAGAAAAAAGGAGAAACTTCTGTAGTTGATTCCAGACCTACAGAGGATGGAACTGCGATTCGTAGGAGAAGACTGTGTAGTTGTGGTGCAAGATTTACTACATTTGAGAGAATTCAGCATCGTGAGGTAATGGTTGTAAAAAAAAATGGAAGGAAATCTTCCTTTGATCGAGACAAATTAGCTAAGTCAATTTACATTGCATTAAAAAAGAGACCCTTAGATACAGAAACTGTCGAAAAATTTATCAGTCGAATTACAAGATCTTTAGAAGAACTAGGTCAGAATGAAATTGCAAGTAATACAATTGGAACAATGGTCATGGAAGGTTTAAAGGAACTTGATCCAGTTGCCTATGTAAGGTTTGCTTCTGTTTATAGAAACTTTAGAGAAGAACAAGATTTCGTACAATTTGTGGACAAGCTAGATGTCTACAAAAAAAGATAAATTTTCAACTCAAGATAAAAATTTTATGAAATTAGCTTTAAATTTAGCTAATGCACGAAGAGGTTTAACAGGAAACAATCCTTCGGTTGGATGTGTAATTGTAAAAAATAATAGAATAATATCTATAGGACAAACAGGCTATAATGGTAGACCTCATGCGGAACATAACGCTATTTTAAATTGTTCAGAAAATTTAAAAGACTCAAGAATGTATGTCACTTTAGAACCATGTAATCATTATGGAAAAACTCCGCCCTGCACTAAAAATATTATAAAGAATAAAATCGGAGAAGTTTATTATTCAATGGATGACATTGATTTAAAAGTAAAGGGCAAGAGTTATTCAATATTAAAAGAAAACAACATTAGAGTTAAAAAGGGTCTTTTAAGAAAAGATGCAGAAAATTTATACAGATCTTATTTTTTTAATAGAAAAAAGAAACTACCATATGTAATTGGAAAAATCGCAATATCAAAGAACAGAATTATTTACAGCGAAATATCAAAGAGAATTACTAATAAAACATCTGATAAATTAACTCATTATTTAAGATTAAAAAGTGATGGTATAATGATTTCCGGTAAGACACTAAATATCGATAATCCAAAATTAAATTGTAGATTAGAAGGTTTTAATCAATTTTCCCCAAAAAGAATTATTTTAGACAGAAATTTAGAAATTGATTTAAAAAGTTATGTAGCTAAATCTATAAAAGATAAAAATACAATAATTTTCCATGATTCTAACGACAAGTCAAAAATAGAGATTTTAAAAAAAAGAGGTACTATTTTAATAAAACAATCTACAGATAAATATAAAAATTTAAATCTAAAAAAAATTCTGAAAGGTTTATATAGAATGAAAATAAGAAATCTATTAGTAGAAGGTGGAGATATATTAACAAAAAATTTTCTTCAAAAAAAATTATTTAATGAATTTTATATGTTTAGAGGTTCGAAAAATTTATCTAAAAAAAAAAAACATGTTAATTTTACCTCTTTCAGCATTTTAAATACCAAATATAATAAACATAAGATTAACTCTGAAATAGCTAGCGATAAATTAACTATTTACAAAAATTAAAATGTTTAATGGAATTATTTTTAACAAAGGTTCAATAACGAAAATAATTAAAAGACCAAAAGGAATTAATATCTTCGTAAACTCTAATCTAAAATTAGCTTTAAAAGATATAGGTGTTTCGGTAGCTTGCGATGGTGTTTGTCTTACTCTCATTTCATTAAAAAAAAAAATTATGGAATTTTATTTATCTAATGAAACTATAAAAAGATCAAAATTTAGATACATAAAGTTAAATGATAAAATTAACATAGAACTCCCTCTTAAATATGGTCAAAAAATTTCAGGTCATATTTGCCAAGGACATGTTGACACTGTTGGGAAAATATTATCAGTAAACAAAATTGATAAATCATATCTATTTGATTTTGAAATTAATAAAAAAGAAAGAAAAAATATCATTGAAAAAGCATCAATTAGTATAAATGGTATATCATTAACAATTTCTAAAGTGACAAAAAAAGGTTTTCAAATTTGGATAATTCCTCATACTTATAAATTAACAAATCTATCATCTCTTAAAAAAGGTAATTTAGTTAACGTAGAAATAGATATTCTTTCAAAATACGTTAGAAACTATTTTTATGAAAAAAAATAATTATTCGTCAATAGAAACTATAATAAATGTAGCAAAGAAAGGTGGCATGTACATTTTAGTTGATGATGAAAAAAGAGAAAATGAAGGTGATTTAGTTATGTCAACTTCAGATACTAATGCAAATAATATTAATTTTATGGCCAAATTTGGAAGAGGTCTTATTTGTTTAGCTTTAGATAGTCTTCAGGCTAAAAGATTAAATTTATCCTTAATGTCACCTGTAAACCAATCAAGAAATCAGACAGCATTTACAATTTCAATAGAAGCTAAAAAAGGTATCACAACTGGAATATCGGCGAAAGACAGGGCAAGAACTATCAAAATAGCCTCTAAGAAAAATGTTAATAAAAAAGATATAGTTTCACCTGGCCATGTGTTTCCAATCATCGCAAAGGATGGAGGTGTTCTTGTAAGAGCTGGTCACACAGAAGCCTCTGTAGATATTTCAAAGTTAGCTAAAAAGAATAATTCAGCTGTTATTTGCGAAATAATGAATGAGGACGGAACGATGGCTAAGGGTCAAGCACTTTTGAATTTTGCACAAAAACATAAACTTAAGATTGGTAAAATTGAGGATTTGATTTCTTATCGATTAAAAAAAGAAAAATTAGTAAAATTGAAAAAGTCTTCGGATATTAAAGTTAAAAATCAAAAATATAAAATCAAAATATATGAGAATCTTTTAGATGGATCAGAACACTTTGCTCTTATAAAAGGATCTCTAAAAAGATCTATCGTGCCACGTGTTAGAGTTATTTCATCAAATGTAGTTTATAATTATCTTATAAGTCAAAAACTTCCCAATTCATTTGATAAAACAATTAACTATTTTAAAAGATATAATAATTGTGTACTAATCTTTATTAAAGACACTAACTTAAATTCAGTTACTCAAACGCTTAAAAGTTTTAGAAATAAAAATTTAAAAAAGAAAGGCAAAGATAATCTTATAAGAAATTATGGTATAGGTGCCCAGATTATCAAAGATTTAAAAATAAAAAAAATGATATTGATTACTAGAACACCAAAAAAAGTTATCGGATTAGAGGGGTATAATATTAAAATAACTAAACAAGAATTGATTTGATGAAAAAAATTTTGATAGTTACAGCGGATTATTATAAAGAAATTTCTTTGGGTTTGTTAAATAGTGCAAAAAATAATCTCCCAAGAAATTTTAATATTAAGATAATTAAAGTTCCTGGCGTATTTGAGATACCTGTAACCATTTCAAAACATTTAACAAAATTTGATGCCTTTATTGCCCTTGGATGTGTTATTAAAGGTCAAACTCCACATTTTGATTTCATATCTAAATCCTCAATAAATGCTATTATGTATTTAGCTATTAATTCAAAAAAACCTATAGGAAATGGAATTCTAACTTGTTTAAATATGAAGCAAGCAAAGGCTAGAAAAAAAAAAGGTGCTGAGGCAGCTAAAGCTGTTGTTTCGGTTATGTCTCAAAGATGAGATCAAAGTATAGCCCAAAAAATAACCCTAGAGTTATTATCATTCAAAAATTATACGGTTTTTTGTTTAATAACGATGTCAAAATAGAATTTCCAAAACATAGATTTAAAAAATTTATTAAAGATATAGTTTTAGGTACAATTGAACGAAACGAGATAATAGTAGATGAATTAGACAAAAATTTAGGTGATAATTTTAATTTATTTAAATTAGATAAGATATTTCAAGTTATCTTAAAATCTGCAACATATGAAATCTTATATAAACCCAATTTATCAATAAGGATAATCATTAAAGAATACTTAGACGCATCTAATTTCTTTTTAAATGACACACAAACAAAATATTTAAACGCATTGTTAGATAATGCTGGTAAAAAATTAAGATCATCAAATGCATGAATTTGAAATAATAAAAAAATATTTTTCAAAACTTTCCTTAAATAATAAGAATTCACTCAACTTAAATGACGATATTTTTTTTGATAGATCAAAAAAATTAGTTATTTCTGTAGATACATATATTGATAAATCTCATTTTTTCAATTTTAAAGATCCTGATTTAGTTATTAAAAAAATTTTAAGATCTTCTATTTCTGATTTGATTTGTAAAGGTGTTAAACCAAAATATTACTTCATTTCTGGCTCTGGAAATAAAAAAACATTTATAAAATCAAATTTAAACAAGATTTCTCAATCACTAAAACAAGAACAAAAAAAATTTGGAATTCATATTTCAGGTGGAGATACTGTCTTTTCAAGCAAATTGAGTTTTACAATAATATCTGTTGGTTTTTCCTCTAAGATAATATTTAGAAATAAAGCAAAATTTAATGATGACATCTATGTAACTGGTAACTTAGGTGATAGTTACATGGGGTTAAAAATATTAAAAAAAAAAGTTTTTTTAAAAAAAGATCTTAATAAATATTTTCTTAAAAAATATTACTTTCCAGAATTACATATAAATTTAACAAAAAAATTATTTAATTTTGCGAATACCTCTATAGATATATCCGATGGTCTTGTTGCTGATTTAGATAAATTAATTAATAAACAAAAATTATCTTATAAAATTAATGTGTCTAATATTCCAATCTCTAATAAACTAAAAAAAGTGTTACTTTCAAAAAAGTTAAAAAAGATTAACTTCGTATCTAAAGGAGATGATTATCAAATATTATTTACTGCATCAAAAAAAAAGTCCAGAATCATCAAAAGAACGTTTAAATCTCTAGGTATTAAGATTTCAAAAATTGGAAATATTTCTTCGGGTGCTCAAAAATCACAAATTATTGATGAAAAAGGGAATAAAATTGCCATTAAAAACAAAGGTCATTTTCATAATTTTTAAAAGTTATTTATTGCCTTTTATAGCTTTTTTTGTATTGTCCGATTTTTAGTAACTAACAACCAACAACATAATTAAGGTTTATATGATTTCAAACATCGAGACTATTCTTCTATATACAATTGGTGCTGGATTATTATCTATAGTTTATGGATATTTAACTGGAAAAAATATTTTAAATTCAAGTACTGGAAATTCTAAAATGCAAGATATTGCATCAGCGATACAAATTGGTGCAAAAGCCTATTTAGCACGGCAGTACAAAACAATAGCTATTGTTGGTGTTGTTGTTTTAGTTATTGTAAGTTTCGCTTTTAGTATGCTTGTTGGTTTAGGCTATTTTATCGGTGCAACCTTATCAGGTATAGCTGGTTATGTTGGAATGTTAGTTTCAGTACAAGCAAATGTTAGAACTGCTGAAGCATCTAGAAAAGGATTGGCTAGTGGTTTATCAGTAGCATTTAAATCTGGAGCTGTAACTGGAATGTTAGTCGCTGGCTTAGCATTATTATCAATAGCTGTTTATTATTATTTATTATTAAAATTTAATATTGATGAGAGAGAAATTGTAAATGCTTTAGTTGCACTTGGATTTGGAGCGTCATTGATTTCTATCTTTGCGAGGCTTGGTGGAGGTATTTTTACTAAAGGTGCAGATGTTGGAGCAGATTTAGTTGGAAAAGTAGAAGCGGGTATTCCAGAAGATGATCCAAGAAATCCTGCTGTAATAGCTGATAACGTTGGTGATAATGTGGGTGATTGTGCTGGAATGGCTGCAGATTTGTTTGAAACTTATGCAGTAACTATTGTTGCGACAATGGTTTTATCCTCAATATTTTTTCCTGGAGATTTATCAATGATGATTTATCCATTAACAATAGGTGGAGCGTGTATTTTAACTTCAATAATTGGAACTTTTTTTGTTAAACTTGGGAGTAGTAAAAATGTGATGGGAGCTTTATATAAAGGATTTGTTGTATCAGCTCTAGCATCCTTAATTGTTTTATATCCAGTTACTGATTACGTTTTAGGTTTAGAAAATTCTTATGATTTAAATGATAAATCATTTTCCGGAATGAGCTTATATTATTGTGGAGTGATAGGATTAGTTATTACGGGATTATTAATTTGGGTAACAGAATACTATACGGGAACTAATTATAGACCTGTAAAAAGTGTTGCAAGCTCCTCAACTACTGGGCATGGAACCAACGTAATTCAAGGTTTAGCAATTTCATTAGAAGCGACTGCAATACCAGCTTTAATAATTGTTGGGGGCATTTTGCTAACTAACCATATTGCTGGTTTGTATGGTATAGCTATTGCTGTAACAACAATGTTGGCCTTGGCTGGAATGGTTGTTGCTTTGGATGCTTATGGACCAGTTACAGATAATGCTGGTGGTATAGCTGAAATGTCAAAGTTACCCAATAATGTTAGAAAAACTACTGATGCATTAGATGCTGTTGGTAATACTACAAAAGCAGTAACAAAAGGATATGCTATTGGTTCTGCAGGATTAGGTGCTCTAGTTCTATTTGCAGCATACACAGAAGATATCAAACATTTTTCAAAAGAAGTTGGCTCAAAATTAGAGGGAATAGTTGTAACTTTTGATTTATCAAACCCTTATGTTGTTGTTGGTTTGTTAATTGGTGGAATGTTACCTTATTTATTTGGATCTATGGGTATGCAAGCTGTTGGAAGAGCAGGTGGTGCTGTTGTAATAGAAGTTAGAAGACAATTTAAAAAATATCCAGGTATTATGAAAAGAAAACAAAAACCGGACTATGCTAAATTAGTTGATCTATTGACTGTCGCAGCAATAAAAGAAATGATTATTCCATCATTATTACCTGTCTTATCACCAATCGTTCTATATTTAATAATATTTGCTATTGGCGGACAAGTCGCTGCATTGGCATCTGTTGGAGCAATGTTGTTGGGTGTCATTATTACTGGATTATTCGTTGCTGTTTCTATGACAGCAGGTGGTGGTGCTTGGGATAATGCTAAAAAATATATTGAAGATGGAAATCATGGTGGAAAAGGGTCAGAAGCACATAAAGCGGCAGTGACAGGTGATACTGTGGGTGACCCATATAAAGACACTGCAGGTCCAGCAATAAATCCAATGATCAAAATAACGAATATTGTTGCTTTACTTTTATTAGCAGTTATCGCTGGCTAATTTCTTTTCTTTTTTTGGCCCTCACACCAAGAGGGTCATTAATTTTTAGTCTCATACTAGACATGAAATCGTAAATAAAAGAGTTTCTAGCAAAACTAGCCTGTGTTGTATCCTCTACGACTTTAATTTTATTCATATCCTCCATATTATAAAACTCTTTTTTTTTGAGAAGGCCATAATTATCAATTTCAAGTACAAGCACGTCATTCTTAAAAATTTTCATTCTACCTAAATTTCTTAATCTAGATTGAGTTTGTTTTCTCTCGATATATATCCACACATCATTATCAAATTTACTTCGTGTCGATGGAGTTCCGAGAATCCTTCTTACATCATTACTTGTAGACTCATCGATTATTAATTGTTTTTGTTTTTTTTCAAGAAAAGGAACACCATGATGTTTAACAACTTTTTTAAAAGAACAATTTGATACTACTAATGCAAAAAAAAATATATATAATATTTTAAACATGTCTGAAAATTATATAAATGTTTATAACAATTTAATCAATTACTCTAGAAATAAAGTCTTATATAAATCTCTTAATCGAGAAGATATTTTTTCGGATCGGTTAACATTTTTTCTCATACATTTTGCTTTCTTTTTAAAAACCTTTAAAAATAAAGAAAATAAGGATATTTTACAAAGAATTTATGACTTTAACTTTAGACAATTAGAATTAAGTATTCGAGAGATAGGATATGGAGATCAATCAATAAATAAGAAAATGAAAATTTATTTAAATTTATTTCATGCTATTGTTTCAGAAATTCACTTTTGGGATAAACTAAATAAAAATGAAAAATCAAAAAAACTATCTTCTTTTTTAGAAGATTTTAAGGAAATAGATAATTTAGTTGATTATTTTGATGATTTTTCTCTAAATTTGAGGAAAAAAACTTTGAATTTTTTTTTAAAAAGTGTAAGTAGTCCATAATTATGGCTGTACCTAAACGAAAACAAACACCATCGAGAACTGGTATGAGAAGATCGCGGAATATGAAATTCTCGTCAAAGAATGTGATTGAAGACAAAAAATCTGGTGAATATAGATTATCTCATCATTTAGATTTAAAAACTGGAATGTACAAAGGTCGTCAAGTTTTAGACCCAGAAGAATAATTGTTATTTAAATGTCAAATTTAACTAAAATTGCAGTCGATGCAATGGGAGGTGATGGATCACCTAAGAAAATCATTGATGGCATTATTCATAATAATAAATCAAATAAAAATAATTATTTTAAAATCTTTGGTAATAAAATTAAGATTGAATCACTAATTAAAGGTAAATTAAGTAGTGATTTCTTCGAAGTAATACATACCGATAATGTTGTTAAAAGTACAGATAGTCCACTCGAAGCTGCCAAAAGAGGCAAAAATACAAGTATGTGGCTTGCTATTGAAAGTGTAAAAAAAAAAGAGACTGATATAATCATATCTGCAGGAAATACTGGTGCATTACTTGTTATTGCTAAATTAAATCTTAAAATGATTGAAAATATTGATAAACCCGCATTGTCTGCATTATGGCCAAACAAAAAAGGTATGAGTGTCGTATTAGACTTAGGTGCTAATATTGAATGTAACTCAAAAAATTTGGTTGATTTTTCAATTATGGGAGCATCTTTGTATAAGTCTTTTTATCCAAACGAAACACCTAACGCAGCCTTGTTAAATATTGGTTCTGAAGAATTAAAAGGTAATGAAATTATAAAAGAAACTTTTCAAATTCTTAATGAAAAAAAATCTAATAATTTTAATTTTTCAGGTTATATAGAAGGTAATGAGCTTATGGATGGAAAAGTTAATGTAATTGTTTCAGATGGTTTTACAGGTAATGTTGCGCTTAAAACAGCGGAGGGAACAGCAAACTTTATTACTGATGAACTTAAAAAAGTTTTCAAAAGTTCAATATTAGGTAAATTATCAGCGATATTAAATTTCTCAAATTTAAATAAATTCAAAAAAAGGCTAGATCCAAGGCTTTATAATGGGGCCATTTTTATTGGTCTAGACTCTCCCGTTGTAAAAAGTCATGGGGGAACAGATTTTATTGGTTTTTCAAATTCATTAGATGTGTGTAGTAAAATTGTAAAAGGTGATTTAATCAATAAAATCAGAGAAAATATTAATTAATTAATGAGAATTAATTTAACTAAAAAGGACATTATAAACGCAATATATATGCAAATTGGGTTTTCTAAACAAATTACAGAAAATTTAATAGAGGAATTTTTTGCCATAATAGTTTCAAACTTACGCAATAATAGACCGGTAAAAATTTCAAAATTTGGAACTTTTTTGATAAGATCAAAAAAATCGAGAATAGGCAGAAATCCAAAAACAAGAGAATTGAAAGAAATTTCTGGTAGAGATGTTGTTTTGTTTAAACCATCAAAAGAATTTAAAGAATTGTTAAATTATAATAAAAAGAATGCAACTTAATAACACTTGATAAAAATAAAATTTTACAATAGAAAACTGGAATTTGGTCCCTTCGTCTATCGGTTAGGACACGTGGTTTTCATCCTCGAAAGAGGGGTTCGATTCCCCTAGGGACCGCCACATTTATGATATTTTATGTTTATATGCTTAAAAGCGTAAATAATAAGATTATCAAAACTTATGTTGGATATACAAATAACCTCAATCTAAGACTAAAAAAACATAATAATAGCAAAGGAGCAAAGTCAACAAGAGGTTTTAAGTGGAAAATTATCTATAAAAAAAGATTTTATGATAAAAGATTAGCCATGTCATTTGAGTATAAATTAAAAAAAGACAAAAAAAAAAGAACACACTTACTAAGTATAAGTTAGTATGAAAATTGCATCAATATTACCGTATAAAGAAAACTATACACTAAAAGGAGCTGGAGCAGTTGCTCTATGGATCAGTGATTTTGTAAGAGATTCTGAATATAAGAAAAATACTTACATTATAGGTAGTACAAAAAACAAAAATTATTTAACAAAAAATTATATAAATATAGATAATATTAATTCGAAACTTAATAGTACAACTAAAGAGTATTCAAATAAAATTATTAATAAAATCAAAAATTTAAATTTTGATATTTTAGAATTACATAATAGACCAATTATGGTCAAAGAATTTTTTGGAAAATTAAATTCAAAGATTATCTTATATTTTCATAATGACCCAACTACAATGAAAGGTGCTAAATCGGTAAATGAGAGAGTTTATCTATTAAAAAATGTTGATAAAATTATTTTTATTTCTAAATGGGTAAAAAAAAAGTTTTTTGAAAATTTGCCAAATTTATCAGATAACAAAACTCAAATAATTTATCATAGTATTGATCCAATAAGAAAAAAAACTAAAAAAAATAAACAGATAATTTTTGTAGGAAAATTAAATGAATCTAAAGGATATGATCTGTATTGCAAATCAATGTTCAAAATTTTAGATGAATATAATGAATGGTGTGCTATTTCAATTGGTGAAGAAAGAAGATTTCAAAATTTCCCTACTCATAAAAGACACTTTAATCTTGGTCAAATTCCGCATAATAAAGTTTTAGATTATTTAAGTAAATCTGAAATCGCTGTTATACCCTCAAGATGGGAAGAGCCATTTGGTAGAACCGCGCTAGAAGCTTCTTCACGTGGCTGTGCCACAATAATTTCTAATACTGGGGGTCTCCCTGAAACAACTGATTATGCAATTAAACTTAGAAAATTGGATACAAAAAATATAGAAAATGAAATAATTAAACTTATTAAAAATAATAAATTAAGAAAGCGTATTCAAAAAAAAAGTAAAAATTTTGTAAAACATAAATTAAAGAGAAATTCTCAAAAAATTGATTTGATGAGAAACTCGTTATTCCCTTTTAAGAAAATTAATATTAATGGCAATAAATTAAGGATAATAAATATTTATAATTTAGCGCAAAAACTAAATCATAGAATTTACAATCTTTCGTTAGGTAAAAAATTTACCAATGGTTTTATCCGAAACGGTCATGATGTAATTGAAATTAGTGATAGAGACTATGTGAGACAAAATAAAGGGATTAATCTATTAAGTTTTAAAGACAAATTTCATAGTTATTTAATCGAAACTTTTAAAAATTATAATCCAGATTTAGTTATTTTTGGTCACTCAGACAACATAAATCACGAGATCCTATCTGATTTTAGGTCAATTAATCAAAAAATAATTATCTCCCAGTGGAATGAAGATCCATTAATGAAAAATTTATCAGATACCTCAGAAAACATTAATAAATTAAAAAAATTTTTTTCAATGGTAGATCATTCATTTATTACAACTAATCCTTCTGTTTTGAAACTTTCAAAAAGATTCAACCAAAATATTCACTTTTTTATGACACCAGTTGATAAAAATATTGAATGTTTCGATGTCTTTAAATTAAAACCAGAAAATGATGTTTTTTATGCAATGAGCCATGGTGTTAATAGAGCAACACTTAAAGAAGGAAAAACAGATAACAGAGTCATTTTTTTAGAAAAACTAATAAAAAAAATGGACGGAATAAAATATGATTTTTATGGAATTGGAAAACAAGAACCTGTTTGGGGAAATGAATTTTATAAATCGTTACTTAATTCGAAAATGGCCTTAAATCTCAGTAGGGGTGAACCTACCAAACATTACTCAAGTAACAGAATCGCCTCACTTATGGGAAATGGATTGTTAGTTTTTATTGATAAAAAGGTAAAAATGAACAATTTCTTCAATTCAAATGAAATAGTTTCTTATGATCACATCGATGATCTTGCTGAAAAAATTAAATTTTATAAAAAAAATGATAATTCTAGAATTAGAATCGCTAAAAAAGGTAAGGAAAAATATTTCAAATTATTTAATGAAGTGAAAATTTCAAAATATATAATTAATAAATCTATTGGAAAAAAAGCTTCTTTGATATAGCAAGTTTAAATTTTAATCTTATTTAAAGCATTATTTTTAAATATATTTGCTTCTCTAATATATCTTCTGACCATTTGTGTTGTTTTATGACCAGTCATTGCCATAATACTACGTTCATTAGCACCAGATTCTGCAGCTACAGTTGCAAAACCCGATCTTAAACTATGACCAGCAAAATTTTTATTCTCAATACCAGCTAAATTTAGATATTCTTTGATTAGCAATACTACAGATTGATCAGTTAATCTTTGATTAGTTAATAATGAACCTTTAGAAAATCTTCTAAAAATAGGTCCAGATTTAATTTTAGAAATTTCTAACCACTTTTTAAGATTAACTACAGGGCAATAATTTTCATTAGTAAAGTAGGGTAGTCCTTTGATCATTCCTTCACCAAATTGATCGGTTTTTGATCTTCTAATGCTGATTTTAAGACCCTCAGGCACAAATTCTAAATCTTCATGATCAATTGAAATAAGTTCAGTTCGTCTAAATCCACCTCCAAAACCAATTAAGATTATTGACTTGTCTCTAAATTTCTTAATATCTTCAATTTTTTTTTGATCTATTACATTAATTATAGATTTTAAATGACTAATTAATATAGGTTTTTTACCTTTTTGAATGCTTCCTTTCACCCTTTTTATTCCCATTAAGTTTTCAACAATGATTGGATGTTTGGTGTCTAGATAATGCCCTTTTAATTTATGAACCATGCTAATTGACACTAAACGTCTTCTTAAAGTGCTTATTTTCGAATTTTTAGAAAGGTGTGTAAGGTATATAGAAACTATTTTTGGCTCTGATGGCAAAGAATTCAAACCATGCTTAGCACAAAAAGCTCCAAAATCTTTAAAGTCTGACTTATATGCTCTTAGAGTATTATCCGCTTTTGAGCTTTTGAGGTTATTTAATGTTGCCTCATGAAGCGATTTTAGGTCTGTTGCCAGTTCATTCATACAATTACTATTGATAACAATTAATTATCAATAGTAATATATCAAGTGATTTTTAATGTCAATAGTTTAAATATAAAAGTTATGGGTTCAATAGATGGAGAAATTCCTGCTGTATGGTTTTTAATTACTTCCTTAGGATTTATTATTCTAAGTTCAATTCAATATAAAAATCATGGCAAAAGCATTGAGACTATTTTTTTTTCTATCTTGGCGATCTTATTTTTAATCAGCTATTTTATCTTAGTTTTCAAAGCTTGATTTATCCCCAATATTCACATGTATTTCTGTAAATTTTAAGAATCAATTAAAAGGTGATACAGCTTCTAAATCATATCTGTTAAAGTATGGATGAATTAA
Source organism: uncultured Pelagibacteraceae bacterium (assembly GCA_902524865.1). GTDB lineage: Bacteria > Pseudomonadota > Alphaproteobacteria > Pelagibacterales > Pelagibacteraceae > Pelagibacter. The sequence goes on from CABZEV010000005.1 coordinate 31,753, forward strand.
GGGGCAACCCTTAACTGGCCAATTGGGCAAAAGCCGAGAGGTACAAATCCAAGGGGCAGAAAGTTCTGCAAAGCATCGCTGAACATGCAGAACGGGAGGCATGGCGGTAGCGCATCAACGACGTGCCAAAACAACTGTTCTTTGCACCCTTAAAAGTGCAAGGAAACAGGGGTTTCTGGTAAAAAATGCATCTTAAAGGCACTAAATTTCAATTGAAAGTCTGGAAATACCTTAAAACTATACCAAAAGGTAAAATAAGAACATATAAACAAGTTGCTGCTGCTATAAACAGCCCTAAATCAGCCAGAGCTGTGGCTAATGCTTGTGCTAAAAACCCGTATGCCCCAAAAATACCTTGTCATAGAGTGATCAGATCTGATGGAGCTCTTGGAGGTTATTCTGGTAGAGGTGGAGTCAGGCAAAAGCTTAAATTACTAAGATCTGAAAAAGTAGCTATTTAGCAATATTTTAAACCTTTTTTAAGTTAAAAAAGCGAGTAAAATCAATGCTTTTTTACCTTTATACGAGATTACCTTCTACATAACTTAATTCACGCTTCAGTTGTACCATATATTAACCTATACAAAAAATAGACCCCTCTATGGGCTTTTAAATGCTATATTCAATTAGTGCATCGCTCTACTATTCAACCATATCAATGCTTTTAAACTGCCCTACTTTTTTGGAATTTTCATGACCTCAATCGGAAAAAGTCCCTATTTTAAGAGTTTATTTGATGTTTTTCATAATTTGCTATAAATCCCTACTTTTGCAGCACATATAAGAGTTATTTTAATATTAAATAATCCAAAATATTCAAAATTTATTTATTTATATATTTATAAAATATAATAAATACAATAATTTATTATTAATACTTAATGTAATACTTTAGATAATAGTAAATAAATATTACCTATTATTTTACTTTTTTTACTAAGTTCTCTCTTCTTGAGATGTATATTCCACTTAATACAATAATAAACAAACCTAAAAAAGTCCAATAGTCAGGGAAATCACTAAAGAAATAATAACCTATGATTATGTTTGTAATGATCTCAAAGTAACTAAATGGAGCTAATTTTGAAGCATCAGCGTATTTTAAAGATAATATTAGAAATAAATGACCTACACAGGCAAATACACCAATAGCAGCCATCATTGACCACTGATTAATTGTTGGCTTGATCCAAACAAAAGGCATTACACATGAAATGATAACAGCCCCTACTACACCAGTTAACAATAAAGTTAATAAAGGGTTGTCTGAAGTACTTAACTTACGAGTAATAATTAAATAAAATCCATACATTATTCCTGTTCCAAGCGCAGCAATACTTGCTAAATTAATTTCTACAAAACCAGGTCTTATAACAACCAAAGATCCTATAAATCCTATAATTACAGCCGACCATCTTCTAAATCCGACCTTCTCACCTAAAAAAATTGGAGAAAAAGCTGTAACAATCAAAGGTGCAACAAATGCCAAAGTTAATGCTTTTGCTAAAGAGATTACAGAAATGGCATAAAAGAAACAAATATTTGCTGTTAAAAGTATTAAGCCTCTTATAAATTGTAGTTTTGGTTTGTCTGTCCAAACGAGATTTTCTCGAAAAAAAAAAAACATAATGGGGAAAGTGAACGCCACGGTAAAAAAATATCTTGCCCAAGTTATTTGTAATACAGGCAATTCAGCACTTAAGTATTTAGCAAAACCATCCATAATTGGAAGCATAACCCACGCTAAAAGATTAAATGTAATAGCCTTCATATAAGAAGGATATATATTAATTAAAGTATTTTAAAGCAAGGAATACAACAATTGGAATTGTTATAAAAGACATAAGTGTTGACACAACAATTGTGCTAGCAACACTATCAACAATTTTTTTAGGTGAATAAATTGATGCAACAAGATAATTAAGAACTGCACTAGGCATTGAACATTGAATCAGTAATACACCAGCTGCGAACCCTTCTAGACCAAAATATAATATTAATAAATAACCGATAATAGGTCCGACAATAACTCGGCCTAAAGAAGAAAATATTGCCTTGTTAAGTGAAAAAACTTTAAGTCTTGTTAGTGCTATTCCTAATGACATCAAAATTAAAAATATAGTGGCATACATTAATAAAAAAGTAGTATTTTCTATAAATCCTGGAAGTTCATAATCATAATAAAGTAAAAAAACTGCAATAATGATTGCATAAAAAGGTGGGCTTTTTAGTATGACTTGTAAACTAAATTTTCTATCAGCTAAAAAAACACCTAGTGTAAAGTGACACAAAATAATTAAGGCAGAAATAGCCGCTGAAACACCAAGACCTTGTGACCCGTACGCGAATAAACATATTGGTAAACCCATATTACCAGTATTAGGCATTGTTAAAGGCGGAAGTTCTCTTATTATATCTTTAGTATTCAAAAGAAATAATATGATTATTCCAACAATAATGAACCCAACAATTGCAATTGCATAGTACCAAAAATAGTTTATGAAAATACCAAATGATATATTTACTGGATTTAATGCATAAATAATCATTGCAGGTGTGCCAACATTTGCAGCAAAATTAGTGATAAATGTAGTGTCAATTTTAGGATTTTTTTTGCCAAGATAATATCCAATACCCACAACAAAGAATACTGGAAACAAAACTTCAAAAAGTTTTATATAAATATCCATTAATTATAAAGTCTAATTAAAGTTGGAAATTTGAGAATATTTTTATTTTTTTTAAAAATAGATAGACAATTTTTTATATTTTTTTCAGTAGTTTTATGGCTTATAATAACAATTGTAGCCTTCTTATTTTTCTTGTCAGGGGTTTGAATAATTCTTTTTACTGAGATCTTAAATTTTGATAATCGATTTGTTATTAAAGATAAAACGCCCTGTTTATCCTTAACCTCAAACCTAAGATATAATGAATTAGAGTAATTTTGATTGTTAAAGGATTTTATAGATTTTCTTTTATTATAAGAAATTCCAAAAGGTGGTTTTATATTTCCTCTCAAAATTGATAGTAAATCTGATAATAAGGATGATGATGTTGGTCCAGGACCTGCCCCCTCTCCTTGTAAAATACTTTGACCTACTGGTTTGCCCTCTGTAATAACCGCATTCATTACACCATTCACATTTCCGATATATGAGTTTTTACTCACTAAACATGGATGCACTGTTTCGAATAATTGATTATTAATAATTTCAGAAATCCCAAGTAATTTTATCCTCAAACTTAATTGATTTGCTATTTTTATATCTTCTAGTTTAATGTTTTCAATTCCTTCCATTATACACTTGCTTTTTGATATTTTGATATTAAATGAAAGTGCTGATAAAATTCTAATCTTAGCAAAAGCATCAAAACCATTAAGATCTAATTTAGGATTACCTGGTTCAGCATAACCAAGTACCTGAGCTTTCTTTAAAACTTTTTCAAAACTTTCGTTACTATTTTCCATCTCTGATAAAATATAATTAGTTGTCCCATTTAGGATTCCATAAACTTTTTTAATCTTATTAGTTGCTAAACCTTCTTTAATAGTTCGAAGAATTGGAATTCCTCCAGCAACAGAAGCCTCGAACTCCAGATTTACTTTATTTATTTCAGCTAGTTTCGCTAAATGATCCCCATGTTTAGCAATTAATGCTTTATTTGGCGTTATTACATTTACTTTATTTTTCAAAGCGTATTCTACTATCTTTTTGGAAATACCATCAGATAAACCAATACATTCAAATAAAATATCTATTTTTTTTTCTTTAAAAATTCTTAAAGGATTTGAATAAAAAATTTTTTTATTTATGTTAAATTGTCTTTTTTTATTTTTATTTTTAGCAGATATAGCTACAATATTTATTCTTTTTCCAGTTTTTGTCTCGATTTCCTTTTTCTTTGAAATCAATTCGTTATATAAAAATATTCCAACCTGACCCAATCCAACTAGTGCAATATTTATATTTTTATTCATTAATTAATATCCGGAAATTTACTTTTTTTGATATAATTATTTAGATAAATTTTGTACTCTTCAATTGTCATTAATCTAATATCATTTGATTTTTTTATTATTTCAGCTAATTTATTATTATCATTTTTTTTATCACTTTTTTCATTCCAATATTTAGACTCAATATTAAATGAACATGCATTGAAAAACATGAAGAAAGCTATAAATAATAATTTATTCATTTAAAACCAGCATCTTTTGGAAAATTAAATTTCATATTCATATTTTGTATTGCCTGACCCGCTCCCCCTTTAATAAGATTATCAATAGCAGAAAGTATAATTATCTTATTCTTATTTTTTGATTTACAAACAGATATATTGCAATTATTCGTATTAATTACATCATTTGTACTTATTAATTTGTCTTTATATAATATTTTTATAAAATTTGCTTTTTTATAATATTTTTTCAACGTTTTTAATATTTTTGATACTGAAGAAGTCTTATTAAGCTCAACATAAATTGTGCTTAAAATGCCTCTAAACATAGGTGATAAATGAGGAGTAAAATCAAATTGAATATTTCCTTTAACACATTTTTTTATCATTTCTTGAATTTCAGAATTATGTCTGTGTGATGCAACACCATAAGCACTTAAAGATTCATACAAATTTCTATCTTTATATTTTTTGTGTACACCTCTTCCAGCACCAGAATATCCTGATTTTGAATCAATTATAATATTATGACTTTTTATTAATCTATTTTTTAATAAAGGTATTAAAGGTAACAGAATAGAAGTCGGATAACATCCAGGACAAGAAATAATTTTATAATTTTGAACTTTTTTACCTGTAATTTCAGGTAAAGAATAAATGCTATTCTTAATATTATATTTTGCTTTATGATCTTTTTTATACCATTTTTTGTAATCTAAAGCTTTTTGAAGCCTAAAATCTGCAGCAAGATCAATTAAAACGTTTTGTTTATTCAAATATTTTGAAATTACTTGTGCTTCTCCATTGGGAAGTGCTGTAAATATAACATCAATTTCATTCAAAAATTTTTTATTGAATTTTACAATTTTGGGTAATTTTTTTAATCCAATGGTCTTATCGTAATAAGAAATTTTTTTTCCTACTGATGTGTTTCCACATAAATACTTTATTTTTACATATTTATGTTTATTTAATAATTTTATCAATTGGATACCAATATAACCAGTTGATCCAGCGACTAACACATTAAGCTTAGGCATTTCTTATTATAACAGTTAAAAATTAAAAAAAAATTATCTTTTAGAAAACTGAAAGCTTCTTCTAGCTTTTTTTCTTCCAGGTTTTTTTCTTTCAACTGCCCTGGAGTCTCTCGTGGTTAATTTCTCAATTCTAAGAGTAGATTTAAAGCTTTCATCAAATAATACTAAAGCTTTTGAAATTCCATGTACCATTGCCCCCGCTTGTCCTGTTGGACCACCACCTTTAACATTACATCTCACATCATAATCTGTAGCTTGATTTATTAATTCAAAAGGTCTTGTAATTTGCATTTTGTGATTCTCACCAGCAAAATACTCATTGTATAATTTGCCATTAACATAAATTTTTCCTGTACCCTTTTTAAGCCAAACTCTTGCAATAGATGTTTTTCTTCTTCCAGTTGCATATTTGCTATCCTTAAAATCAAGTTTTAATTTTGTTGTTTTTGATGAAGTTTGAGCGTTTTCCATATTAATTTCTTGCTATATTCTTGCTATTCAACTTATCTAATTCAATTACTTTAGGGTTTTGAGCTGTGTGAGGATGATTGTTACCAGCATATATTTTAAGTTTTGTAAGTTGTTTTCTGCCTAAAACACCACCTGGTAACATTCTTTTAACTGCTAATTTTAATGCCTCACCTGGTTTTTTTTCATGTAATTTTTCCGGAGTTGTTTCTTTGATACCTCCAGGATGGCCAGTGTGTCTGTAATATTTTTTATTTTGAAATTTTTTTCCTGTAAATTTTGCATACTCTATATTTTTAACTACTACAAAATCTCCTGTATCCATATGAGGAGTGTATGTTGCTTTATTTTTTCCTCTAATGATTTTAGATACAATTGTTGCAAGTCTTCCTACAACAGCATTTTTTGCGTCAATTTCAAACCAAGATGAATTCAGCTCACTTTTTTTAACAAATTTTGTCATTAAGCGAGGATTAATACTATTATTAAGTTTAAAGTCAATTTTATATTTACCTTGTAAAATAACTCTATTCTGTTAAAAAGATATAGCCGATTTGATCCTATTGCGGGCATAAACTGCTAAAAAGGAAATCCACATTCAATCGGTAGGCATTTGAACTATATTGTGCGCCTTGCATAAAGCAAAAGCACTAAAAAAGGAGTGATAATGAGTAGTAAAAGAAATAATCCAGAAACTATAGCCATTCATGGTGGTGACTATAAAAGTGATCCAGCCACAAATGCTGTAGCTGTACCTATCTATAGAACAACATCGTATCAATTTAATAATACTGAACATGCTGCTAATCTTTTTGCATTAAAAGAATTTGGAAACATCTACACGAGAATTATGAATCCGACTAATGATGTTTTAGAAAAAAGAGTTGCTGCTTTAGAAGGAGGATTATCTTGTGTAACAGTATCTTCAGGTCAAACAGCATCATCTTTTGCAATATTAAATGTAGCTCAAGCGGGTGACAATATTGTAAGTTCAACAGATCTATATGGTGGAACTGTATCTTTATTTACTCATACATTAAGTAAATTGGGAATTGAAATTAGATATGCGGACCCAAGTGATCCCAAAAATTTTGAAAAAATGGTAGATGATAAAACAAGAGCTTTTTATGGAGAAACTTTACCAAATCCTTATCTTAGAGTTTTCCCTATTAAAGAAGTTTCTGATATTGGTAGAAAATATAATATTCCATTAATCATGGACAACACTGCATCACCAGTTATTTGTAAACCTATAGAACATGGTGCGGCCATAGTAATTCATTCCCTCACTAAATATATTGGTGGACATGGAACCGCAGTAGCAGGGAGCATTGTCGATAGTGGTAATTTTGATTGGACAGCTGATCCAAAAAGACAACCTTTATTTAATGAACCTGATGCTAGTTATGGTGGTATAATATGGGGCAAAGCAGTGCCTGAGCTTACAGGAGCAAATGTTCCTTTTGCTGTGAGAGCTAGAGTATGTTTACTAAGAGATCTTGGTTCCGCATTAGCACCTGATAATGCATTTGCTATAATTCAGGGTTTAGAGACTGTAGCTTTACGTATGAAACAACATTGTGAGAATGCTGAAAAAGTTGTTAATTTTTTAAAAGAACATAAAGAGGTTACAAAAGTAATCTATTCTACTGAACATAATAAACCAATTGCCGATAGAGCAAAAAAATACCTAAAGGGTGGTTATGGGCCAATGGTTGGTATTGAATTAAAAGGTGGTATTGAGGCTGGAAAAACATTCATTGAATCTTTAAAGATGTTTTATCATGTTGCAAATATTGGTGATGTGAGAAGTTTAGCAATACATCCTGCTAGCACAACTCATAGCCAATTAAATGAAAAAGAACTTGCATCATCTGGAGTTACACAGAGTTATGTAAGACTTTGTATTGGTATTGAGCATGTAGATGATATCATTGAGGATTTAAACCAAGCTTTAAATAAATCTTCTAAAGGTAAATTGAAGGCAGTTAGTTAAATCTTGTATTAAGGTATAAAAAATAGATACAAGAACTAACCAAAAAGATTGAACTTATTTGGTGCATAGATGCTACATAAATTTGTGCACCATATAAAATTGTTATTATTCCTAAAAAAATTTGTAATAAAATAAATAAACCCAATACATTTATAGATTTGTATAAATCGAAAATTTTGTCCTTATAAATTTTGTAAAACATAAATAAATAATAAAATCCAATTATATAAGCTAAGTTTCTATGAATAAATTGAACTAAAGATGGATCGCTAAAAGCAGATAGTTTAAATAAATTAACAAATTCATTGTCATCCGGAAAATATGCCGTACCCATATTTGGCCAGGAATTGTAAATTTTTCCAGCATCCATACCAGATACAAAAGCTCCTATAACAATTTGTGTAAAAACCAATGTTAAAAAAATGAGTGGTATTAAAGGATTTATTTTATTTATTGTTTTATAACTTAAATTTATCTTGAGATAGTTCCAGAATATTAATGATAAAATAATAAAAGCAATCAACAGATGAATAGATAATCTAAAATGACTTACATCAACTCTTTCTACAAGACCACTACTGACCATATACCAACCAATGAAGCCTTGAAAACATATAAGAAAAAAAATTAAATACAAACTATACAATTTTGAAATACTAATTTTAAAAGAAAAATAAATTAATGGTATTAAAAATCCAATACCAATTAATCTCCCTAAAAAACGATGTGCCCATTCCCACCAAAAAATAATTTTGAATTCTTGCATATTCATATTGTAATTTTGTAATTTGAATTCAGGTATTTGCTTATAAAGATTAAAATATGAAATCCAGTCTTCTTGATTTAAAGGTGGTAAAATTCCTGAGAAAAGTTGCCATTTAGTAATTGAAAGACCCGAGTCTGTTAATCTTGTTAAGCCACCAACAACAATCATGATGGACACAATCCAAAACATTGAAATTAGCCAGAGAGATAATTGATAATTAATCTTATTATTTGCAGTGTACATATGCGCATAAATATAATAATTTTTAAATTATCCAAATATATAAATGTCGCCACAAAAACGAAAAAAACTTAACAAAATTAGATCAGAACTAGATAAAATAGATAATTCACTTATAAAAATTATAAAAAAGAGAACATTTCTTGTAAAAAAAGTTTTAGAACTTAAAGATAGAAAAAATCAAATAGTTGATCAAAAAAGAATTAAATCCATACTTAGTAATATAAGAAAAAAATCTTTAAAAAATAATATTGATCCACGTATTACCAATAGAATATGGAAAAATATGATCTGGTCTTATATTGATTACGAAAGAAGAAATTTTCAAAAAAAATGATTATTTACTATGTGGTGGTAATTTTTTTTCAACAAAAATTTCATGTTTTCTAGTTGAAGGGTTATATTTTCTAGCTTTTAATTTTACTTTTGCTTTTTCTCCACCCGCAGGTTTTTTTACATAATAAAAAAAAGGACTATCTGGTTTTTCTTCAGGGACTAGACGAACTTTTATATGAGTTTTTTTTGCCATCTTATTTAAATTTTTTTAAACTTTTTATAATATTTGATATCTTATTTAACTTATTTTTTAAATTACCTGCTTTTATAGAATTATCTGCCATTTCGTCAAGCTTTAAAGGTTCTTTATTATTTAGTATTTTTTTTACACCCTTAATAGTCATTCCTTGATCTTTTAATAAAAAATTAATTTTTTTTAATAATTCAATGTTTTTTTTGTCATAATATCTTCTATTTCCAGTGAGTATTTTAGGTTTAATTTGTTTAAATTCTTTTTCCCAAAAACGAAGAGTATGAGTGGGTAAAGAGTCCCCTTTTTTTGATTTTAAATTTAATATTTTTACAACTTCACTTATAGTTTTGTAGGAATTATCTTCTTTATTCATCTATTTCATTTTTTGATTTTATTATTTTTTTTAAATTTGTAGATTTATGTGTAATGAGTGTTTCTGATATATAATTATTTGCCTCTATTTTAATCCCAGAAACAATGTCCCCGTTTGTAATGCCGGTAGCACAAAAAATTGAGTCACCTGTAATTATTTCATTTAACAAATACTTTTTATTTAAATCATCTATACCCATTTTTTTTGCCCTATTAACATCATTTTCATTATCAAAAATGAATCTACCTTGAAAAAAACAATCAAAAGCATCCAAAGCAGAAGCTGCAAGCACACCTTCAGGTCCACCACCAATACCCATAAAAATATCTATATCATATTTTTTATCAGAAACTAATAAAGCTCCTGATACATCTCCATCAGAAATAAGTTTTAAATTCACATTCAAATTTCTTAATTCCTCAATAATCTTTTTATGTCTTGGTCGATCTAAAATACATGCAGAAAGTTCATTGGGTTCTTTATTTTTATAATCTGCGAGATTAGAAATATTTTTTTTAACTGAATAATCTAAATCAATAATTCCTTCAGAGGGAACATTTGCGGAAATTTTGTCCATATAAGTCTCTGGAGCACTAAATAAATTTGATTTTTCTGCAACTGTAATAACTGATAATGCACCTGGCAGGTTATTTGCTACAAAATTAGTCCCCTCCAAAGGATCCACTGCAATGTCTAACTCGGGACCATCCATGGTCCCTAAAGTTTCTCCAATATAAAGCATAGGAGCTTCATCCAGCTCTCCTTCTCCTATAACTACCTTTCCTTTCATTTCTATTTGATTAAGTTTATCTCTCATTGCATCTACAGCGGATTTATCAGCTGCAATTTTATTTTTTTTTCCAACAAAATGGTAAGATGATAAAGCTGCATTAATTGAAACTTCTAAAAATAAGTCTTCAAATTTTTTGTCTAATGACATTATTTTGCAGTTTCAATAGATATGTTTTTCTCTAATTTTGACTCAAATTCTCTTAATCTTTTCCAAACTGAAATTAGCTCAACAATAATTGGCCAGCTTCTAACTAAATATTGTAGTGATGTCTCAACTCGACCAAAAGCTCTTATAATTTGCTGAACAAAACCAAGTGTGATTGCACCAGTTACAATTGTTGGTGCTAATGCTAAATATGGAACAATTACCATACCTTGTAAGTAACTCCATTTTACTGCATTAAAGTAAAGGTAGTGAAAATACATTTTATAGTGAATTTTTCTAACACCTCCATAAAGATCTGTAATTTTTGCAGGTTGCGCACTTTCTTTAAAATCTTCTCCTAAAACTAATTCTTTCCTATAAGCAGCCTCTTCTTTTTGAATATCGTATTCAATGCCAGGAAGTTTAATCCCTACACTGGCCAATATTATTGTTCCGCCTAATGCTGATATAATCGCAACCCAAACTAATGCATGCTCAACTTCGCCAATCCATGGTAATACAGTAATACTTTTAGATAAGCCCCATAAAATTGGAGTAAAAGCAATCAAAGTCATAACACTTCTTAATAATTCAGCACCCAGCCCTTCCATTATTCTAGCAAATTTAAGAGTATCCTCTTGAACTCTTTGGGATGCTCCTTCTATAGAAGAGGCATCATTCCATTTGTCATGATAAAAATCTGCCATTGCAGTTCTCCATCTAAATGTCCAGTGACTGGTAAAATAATCACTAAAAATAACTACCAAAATGTATACAGCTGCAATTTTAGCAAATGTAAAAAGATATGCGATGAATTCTTTTTCAGATACTGAATTAGGATCAGTAAGAGCTTTTTGTAAAGTATCATAAAATTCACCAAACCATTCATTAATTCTCACATCAAGTTGAACCTGATACCAGGTAGCTATTAAAATCAGTAACGTTCCACCTATACTCCATAAAGACCATCTTCTATCTGTAAAAAATTTAAACATTATTTATCTATTTTAAAAAATTATTTGCATAGGATTTTTTTACTATTTTTCTTTTTTTTGGTTCAATTAATTCATAATCAATTTTTTTCTTCTTTGCGTAATTTATCGCCAATTCTTTGGTTGAAAATTCTAATTTCAGTTCAGTATAAGTATCATTAGAACTTTCCCATCCCATTAAAGGATTTTTTGTTGGATCATTAGTTTCAAATTCAAGTATCCATTTGTCAAGTTTTCCTAAACCAGATTGCATTGCACTTTTATTAGGTATATAAATTTTTGCTTTTTTCATATTAATGGTCGGAGTGGCAGGATTCGAACCTGCGACCCTCTGGTCCCAAACCAGATGCGCTACCAGGCTGCGCTACACTCCGAGAATGTTGGTTATAGCGTTTTTACTTATGTTTTCAATAAAAAGAAAAAGATTAATAATAAGGAAAAATAGAAATAATTGATTATAACTTCTATATTTTAATATTATATCTAGTAGCGACAATGTTTATTCAT
>CABZEV010000006.1 GCA_902524865.1 uncultured Pelagibacteraceae bacterium
CGAATGAAAAAAGACTGAAAGAAGAAAAAAGCGAGCTTATTGAAATCGACTCAAAATATTATCAAACCGAGAAACAATCGAATGAAGATTTGGTAAATAGTAAGAATAAATTGAAATTAGAAATTGATAAAATTAAACAATTAATTAATTCACAAAAAAATGATGATGCAGTTAAATCACTAGATGATTGCCAATTCGTCATCGAAGAATACGCAGATAGTTATAGTAAAAATCAAAATATTAAAAGAGAGTCTGTCAAAAGAAATGAGAGAATTGCAATAATTGATAAAGAGATCGAGAGTTGGAAAAATCTATTATCTAATTCAGAAAAAATGGTAGCAGAATTAAGTGATAGAAAAAATAAACTTAATGTGCAACGAGATAAACTTGATAATCAACCAAAATTTCAGGCTGAAAAAAAGGGGCAAATTTCTGAAAATTTAAGAATTTCTGAAAATGAAAAAAACGAGAATGAGCAAATTATCAATACCACAGATGAAAAAATTGAAACTCTTAGAAATCAACTTAACGAGATACAAGAACAATCTATTCAAATAAGAGAACGAAAAGCAAGTTCAGGGGCAACAATTGATGGACTAAAAAAAAGAAAAAATGATTTAATTGATAGAGTTATTTCTGAGCTTAATCTAACAGAAGAAAATGTTTTAGAAAATTCAAACTTATTTGGTGTAGAAGAACTACCTGATGCTGTTAATCAAGAAGACTTATTAGATAAAAAAAAACAAGAGAGAGAAAAATTAGGATCAGTTAACCTAAAGGCTGATGAAGAGACTGTAAAATACGAAACAGAAATTAAGAAAATGGAACAAGATAGAGCAGACTTAGTTACAGCAATTATAAAACTTAAAGATAGTATTAATGAATTAAATCAAAAAGGAAGGGAAAGACTAATTGAGGCATTTGATAAGGTAAATAGAAAATTTAATGAGGTTTATACAAAATTATTTAATGGTGGAAATGCTAAGCTTGAATTAGTTGACTCCGATGATCCTTTAGAAGCTGGTTTAGAGATGTTAGTAAGTCCTCCTGGAAAAAGACTCCAATCAATAACTTTATTATCTGGAGGTGAGCAGGCTTTGACTGCACTATCTTTGATTTTTGCTGTTTTTTTAACTAACCCCTCTCCTATATGTGTTTTGGACGAGGTTGATGCACCTTTAGATGATGCCAATGTAACAAGATTTTGTGACTTACTTGATGAACTAATAAAAATTACAAATACCAAATTCATCATTGTTACTCACCATGCTTTGACAATGTCAAAAATGAATAGACTTTATGGCGTCACCATGCCAGAAAAAGGAATAAGTCAGCTTGTGGCTGTTGATTTACAAAAAGCAGAAAGTATGGTTGCTTAAGTAATTAATTAAAATGTCCAAAGATCCATTCAAAACTCGCTTAGAGATTGCAAAGAAAAAGGTTTCGAAAAGAGATCTAGAAAATAAAAAAGATAATCAATCTCCAATTGGCACTGCTTTTAAGCTAAGTACTGAGCTAGTTTCAGCAGTCGCCGTAGGGACAATTATTGGGTTTCTTTTGGACAAGACGTTTGGTACTAAACCCTGGTTAATTTTAATATTTTTTTTTGTAGGGGTTGTTACAGGAATAATTAACGTAATTAGATCCGCAAAAAAAATGCAAAAATAGATAAGGATTTATGGCTGCTAACCCAATGACACAATTCGAAGTTTACAGAATTGGTCCAGAAATAAAAGTGGGCGCTTTTGATATTTCTTTTACCAACGCTAGTTTATTTATGGTCATAAGTTCTCTTGCGATTTTAATAATATTTAACCTTGGTTCTAAAAAAAATTCAATACTTCCAAATAAGATCCAACTCTTAGCTGAATTAAGCTATTCATTTGTCTCAAAAATGATCAGCGATACGGCTGGTTCAAAAGCTAGACCATATTTTTCATTTGTCTTTTCATTATTTATGTTTGTTTTGTTTTGTAACATGTTCGGCATGATACCTTACACTTTTACAGTGACTAGTCATATCATTGTGACTTTTATATTAGCAGCTTTCATTTTTATTGGAGTTACAGTTATTGGTTTTATAAAACATGGCTTTGGTTACTTAAAACTGTTTGTTCCAAGTGGTGTTCCTATCGTACTTTTGCCATTAATTGTAGTCATTGAAATTATTTCATATTTAAGTAGACCTATCAGCTTATCAGTAAGATTGTTTGCAAACATGATGGCTGGACACACTATGATGAAGGTTTTCGGGGGCTTTGTCGTAAGCCTCGGAATTGTTGGTGGATGGCTTCCACTGAGTTTTTCGGTTGCTTTAACTGGTTTGGAGATATTAGTTGCTTTTCTTCAAGCTTATGTTTTTGCAATTTTAACATGCATTTATTTGAATGATGCATTAAATTTACACCATTAACTTATAAGGAGGATATAATGGAATTAGAAGCAGCAAAAATGATTGGTGCAGGACTTGCGGCTATAGCTTTAGCTGGAGCTGGAGTAGGTATTGGAATAATTTTTGGAAATTATTTATCTGGTGCAATGAGAAATCCATCTGCAGCCCAAAAACAATTTCCTAATTTGCTTTTAGGATTTGCTCTTGCAGAAGCGACAGGATTATTTGGATTAGTTGTTGCATTGATTATTCTTTTCGCGTTTTAATTAATGTTTAAAAAAATATTTTTATATTCATTAATTACAAATTTCTTTTTTACAAAAAAGATTTTTGCAGCAGAGAGTGTAGGAATGCCTCAATTAAATCCGGAGTTTTGGATTTCACAAATTTTCTGGCTCGTACTCACTTTTGGACTTTTGTATATTGTTTTATCAAAACTTATACTGCCCAAAATAAGTGCAAACTTAGAATTGAGAAAATCCCAAATCCAAGAAAATATTGAGGCAGCTGAAAACCAAAGAAAAAGTAGTGAAGCTAAACTTAATGAATTTGATGGGATCATTCTTAAAAGTAAAATTGAGGCAAAAAACATTTTTAAAGATGCTAGAGAAAAAGTAATCAAAAATATTAATTCTAAAAAAGAGATCTTAGATAAACAAATTGATGATGAAGTTAAAAAAGCTGAAGTAGAAATAAATACTTTAAGACAAAGTGCTCCAGAAAAAATTAATAAAATTGCTGTAGTAACATCTGCTGAAATTTTGAAAAAATTAATTGGAGCAGAAGTAAATAATAGTAGTATCTCTGCGATTGTTGATGATCTAGTAAAAAAAAACGGAGATAAATATTATGGTCATTGATTCAACTTTTTGGGTCGCGGTCTCTTTTGTAATATTCTTTGGGGGTCTTATATATTTGAAAGTACCTCAAAAAATTAACAATATTCTTAATAAATTAATCTTAGACATAAAAAATGAGATTGATGAGAGTGAGAAATTGAGAGGTGAAGCAAAGATATTATTAGATAATGCTCAAAAAAAATTAGATACAGCGCAATCTGAAAGTAATGAAATACTTGATCAGGCAAAGAAAGATGCTGATAAATTAATCATCGAGCTTAATGACAAATTTCATAAATCTTCAGAAATTAAGAAAAATTTGGCTAAAAATAAAATAAATCAAATGAAAGAGGTAGCGATTAAAGAGATTAAAGATGCATCAGTTAAAATAGCTATAGACTCTGTAAAAAAAATAATAACAACCTCAGTTGATAAATCTAAACTTGATACGCTGTTTCAGAAAAATTTAGAAGAAACTAAAGAAGAGTTAAAAAAAATTAATTCATAATACTTTTTACAATTTATCTAAAAAAATATAAGTTATAATGATGAATTCTGTAGTTATAGGTTCTGGTTTTGGTGGTGTAGCAGCCGCTCTTCGCCTTAAAGCTAAGGGTCACAATGTTACATTAATTGAAAAACATAAAGACCTAGGTGGTAGAGCAAGAGTTTTTAAAAAGAATGGGTTCATTTATGATGGTGGTCCAACAGTAATTACAGCTCCATACTTAATAAATGAATTATTTGAATTATTTCAAAAAAATCCAAATGATTATATTAAATTAACACCTCTTAAAGTTTGGTATCAATTTATTTTTGAGGATAAATCAAAGTTCAATTACTCTGGTGACGAAAGTGAAATGAAAAGACAAATTGAGCTTATCAACAAAGAAGACGCTCAAGGATATGAAAAACTTGTTAATTTCACTAAAAAAATTTTTGATAAAGGTTTTACCGAACTAGCTGATGTACCCTTTGATAAGCCTGCAGTAATGATGAAACAATTACCCTCATTACTCAAACTCAAAAGTTATAAGTCAGTATATTCACTAGTATCATCTTATATTAAAAATGAAAAATTAAGAAGAATGTTGAGCATGCATCCTCTTTTAGTTGGTGGAAATCCATTCACCACAACCTCCATATATGGATTGATTTTATACTTAGAAAAAAAATGGGGCATTCACTATTCTATGGGTGGAACAGGCAATATCATAAATGGTTTTGAAAAATTAATGAACGAAGAAGGCATCAAGGTAATTAAAGGATCTGAGGTAATTCAAATAATTTCAAACGAAAATGAGATTACTGGAGTTCAATTAGATAACTCAGAAAAAATAGAAGCTAACAAAGTTATTTGTAATGCAGATCCACCGGGTGTTTATGAAAAAATGTTGAACGGCCAGAATAATAACTCTTTTTTGTTTAAATGGAAAAAAAAAAGAATGGAATATTCAATGGGTTTATTTGTTTATTATTTCGGAACCAAGAAAATTTACGATAATGTTGAACATCACACAATTAAATTTGGCAATAAATATAAAGAGCACCTTGATGACATTTTTAATAATAAAAAATTAAACAACGACATAAGTTATTATTTACATAGACCCACTGCCACTGATAAATCTATGGCACCAGATGGACATGATTGTTTCTATGTTCTAGTTCCTGTTCCCAATAACCAATCGAAAATTGATTGGTCATTAGAAGGTGAAAAAATGAAAAATTTAGTGGTAGAAAAAATGGAGAAAGATTTAATGCCAAACTTAAAAGAAAATATTGTCGAAGATTTTTATTTGACACCCGACTATTTTGAAAAAGATCTCAATACAAAATATGGTTCAGGTTTTTCTATACAACCAAAATTCTCACAATCTGCTTACTTTAGATTTCACAACAAATCTGAAATTTATAACAATTTATATTTTGTTGGTGCAGGAACTCATCCTGGGGCAGGTGTACCTGGGGTGCTTTCCTCAGCAAAGGTTTTAGATAAAATTTTATAATGTTGTCTAAAAATTATTTATCTACTTACGCAAAATCATTTAATTGGGCTGGTTTTTTTTTACCAAAAAGAACTTATAAAAATTGTTCTTATTTATACGATTTTTGTAGAGTTGTAGATAATATTGCAGATGACGAGGAGGAAATAGAAATAAAAAATATAAAATTCCAAAAATTTGTAGGTGATTTTAAACAAAAAAATTTTGAGAATCCTGTTATTCAAAATATGTGGAATATTATTAATGAATTCAATATTTCTCTTGAAATAATTTATGATTTATTTGACGGGATAGAGTCGGACATAAAACAAAATGTAAAAATAGATACTAGAAAGGATCTTTTAATCTATTGTTATAGAGTAGCTGGAACAGTCGGGCTGATGATGGCAAAAATTTTAAATGTGAGCAAAAAACAATCTCTTAAATCTGCAATCGATCTTGGTATAGCAATGCAACTCACCAATATATCAAGAGATGTAATTGAGGACTCAAAAAAAAATAGATCTTATATAAATGGAAATTTTGAGGAAATTAAATCTACTATTAAATTAGCAGATACATTTTATAAAAATTCATTTTATTCCATAGGAGAAATTCCACTTAGCTTTAGATTTAGTATTTTAGTTGCTAGAAGAATATACAGAAAAATTGGATATAAAATTTTAAAAAAAAAAACCTTTGAAAATTATAGTAAATCTGGAAAAATTTACGTTTCAAACTTTGAAAAACTTTTGGAGACGATTTTATCAATTTATGATCTAATTATACTTTCTTTATTAAATAAAAATGATGATCAAATCGAACATGATCATTTATTGATTAAGAAAGAAATTAATCTTGATGAAAGAATTTGATTACATAATTATTGGAGGTGGTTGTGCTGGTTTATCTCTAGCTTATGAATTAGAGATCAATAATAAATTAGAAAATAAAACCTTAGCAATTATTGAACCTCGAGACGAATACAAGAGAGATAAGACCTGGTCTTTTTGGAAGGTATCTGAACATAATTTTGATGATTGTGTAATAAAAAATTGGAAAAATTTTTCGGTTAATGCACCAAACAAAATGAATTTCCTTGATTGTGAAAATTATCCATACCAAAGCATCGATAGTGGTTTGTTTTATGAGAAAATAAATAATTCATTAAAGAAAAATAAAAATATCTTTTTTTTAAAGGAACTGAAAGACATCAACATAAAAAATTCATTTATATTTAATAGTGTTCCTACTATCAAAAAAGATTTTAGAAATTTATGGCAACACTTTTGTGGAGTTGAAATAGAGACAGAGAATAATTATTTCGATGAAAACATTTTTAATCTTATGGATTTTGATTGTGATCAAAGGGAAAGTGTCCATTTTTTTTACACACTTCCCTTCTCAAAAAAAAAGGCATTGATTGAGAGTACTTGGCTTTCAAAAATTAATGATGACTCTAAAAAAGATTATGATCAACAAATTAAAGAATATATCGAGAAGAAATTAAATTTAAAAAATTATAAGATTACTTATAAAGAGATAGGTGCAATTCCACTTTTTTACCCATCATTTAAAAATGAAAAAAATAAAATTAATATTGGAACTGCTGGTGGTATGACAAGATTAAGTACAGGATATACCTTTTTGAATATACAAGAACATAGTAAATTTATTAGAAAAAATATTGAAAATATTCATAATACTAAAAAATTTGAAATCGATAAAAAGTATCAATTTTTGGATGAAATATTTTTACGTGTTCTTGAAAAACATCCAAAAAAAATGTCAGAAATCTTTTTTAAAATGTTTCAAAGTTCACCTAAAACAATTATCAAATTTCTTTCCAATAAGAGTAATTTTCTAGAGGATTTGACTATAATTTTAAAAATGCCAAAATGGATTTTTATTAAAGCTTTATTTTATTAAACCTAAATGAATATGAATATAAAAAAAACAAATCTTAATCATTCTTTTATTTTTTTTTTATTCTGCAACATTTTTTCTTTAATACTATTTAAATTTAGTAATTTTATATTGTCACCATTTTTTTGCTTATTTTTAATTTTAATTATTGGTGTATCACATGGGTCCTTGGATCATGTCAAAGGTGGTAAGCTGCTAAAGATTTTTAAAATTGAAAATATAACTCTATTCTATCTTTCATATATCTTAATAGCTGTAATGGTTGTCACACTTTGGGTTTTAATACCATCTATCTTATTGATAATATTTCTACTGGTTGCCTCATATCATTTTGGCAAAGAGGATACACAATTTTTGCATGACTATAACTCACACTTTATTGGGATACTTTATTTTCTAAAAGGATCTCTTGTTATTTTGGCGCCAATGTATTTTCATTTTGATGAAACCATTGCGATATTTAAATTATTATTAATTGATAATGAAAATTTTTACTCAAGTTTAAGTTTTATTGAGAATAATAGATTAATAGATTTAGGGATAATCTTAAGTTCTATTTCGAGTATTATTTTGTTTATTAAAAAATTTACTTTAAGGAATTTTTCTATTTTTTTTGATTATTTTTCTATATTGATTTTAAATTACTATCTTTCTCCTTTAACAGCATTTACTGCTTATTTTTGTTTTTTACATTCTGTAAGACATAGCATCACATTAATTTACGAATTAGACAAAAATAATACTAAAAATGGGTTATTGATTTTTATTCAAAAGGCTATGCCACTTACTATATTAACCGCTATTATATGTTTAGTCGGAATTTATTTGCTCAATTTTAAATATGATTTTGATAACTCAATTATTAAAGTCATTTTTATAGGTTTGGCGTCTTTAACATTTCCACATATATTACTTGAGTATCTTTTAGATAAAAATGAAAAACAAAGAACTTAAAATATTGTTATCTGCTCCGCGAGGATTTTGTGCCGGTGTTGAACGAGCAATTGAAATTGTTGAAAAATCAATTCAAAAGTATGGTTCTCCAGTTTACGTTAGACATGAAATAGTACACAATAAATTTGTTGTTGATGACCTAAGGAATAAAGGTGCAATATTTGTGGAAGAGCTTGAAGAAATTGAAGACAAAACAAGACCAGTTATTTTTTCTGCACACGGTGTTCCAAAAAAAATTCCACAAGATGCAAAAAACTATAATATGACTTATGTTGATGCAACATGTCCGTTGGTTTCTAAAGTTCACAGAGAGGCTGAAAATCTTCATAAGGCTGGATATCATTTAATTTTAATAGGGCATGAAAATCATCCAGAAGTAATTGGAACAATGGGGCAACTGCCTAAAGGATCTATCGATCTTATCCAAAATGAGTACGAAGCCAATAATTATGGCCCAAAAAATTTTGAAAAGATAGCCTATGTTACCCAAACAACACTATCAGTAGATGATACAAAAGAAATAATATCAATACTTAAGGAAAAATTTTCAAATATTAGAGAGCCTGCGAAAGAAGATATATGTTACGCAACAACTAATAGACAAATGGCTGTTAAAAACATTGCAAAAAAGTGTGATATATTTTTTGTTATTGGTAGTCGAAATTCATCTAACTCAGTAAGACTTGTTGAAGTTGCTAAAAAATCGGGGTGTGAAAACTCAATACTGATCCACTCACAAAGTAAAATTCCATTCAACTTGATTGAAAATTCAAATGTAATCGGGATTTCATCTGGTGCGTCTGCCCCTGAAATACTTGTCGAAAATTTCATTAAAGAATTGAAAAATAAATTTACAGTCACTATAGAAGAAGTGGAAATTATAAAAGAAAACGTTGTTTTTCGTGTTCCAAAAAAATTAAATTAAATGGCTGTTTACACAAAGATAAATAAGAAAGATATTTCGTATATTAATAAAAAATTTGAAAATCAAAAATTTTTAAGTTTTAAAGGTATAAAACAAGGTATTGAAAATACTAATTATTTATTAAAATCGAAAAACAATAAATTTATATTAACTATATTCGAAAAAAGAGTTCAAAAAAAAGAAATACCTTTTTTTATGAAATTAATGGATCAACTAAATGATCTAAAGATAAGATGTCCAAAACCACTAAAAAATCGTGATGGAAAATATCTTTTTAAAATAAAGAATAAGGTTGCTTGTGTTGTTTCATTTCTTGATGGAAAAGATAAAAAAAATCTTAGTTTGAAGAATTGTTATGATATCGGAAAGACAGTTGCTCAAATGCACTCTTCGTCAAAAAAAATAAAATTGTTTAGAAAAAACTCAATGAATATTAATAATTTAAACCCATTATTAAAAAGTATTAAATTTAAATCAAAAAGATTTATTAATTTAGAAAAATTTTTCAAAAGTAATTTTAGAGAAATTAAAAATAAATGGCCAAAAAAATTGCCAAATGGAATAATACATGGTGATCTTTTTATAGATAATATATTTTTTAAAAAAAATAAGATCTCTGGAATTATAGATTTTTATTTTGCTGCAAATGATTATTTTATGTATGAAATAGCAATATGTATTAACGCTCTGTGTTTTGATAAAAAAAATTCGCAATTTAAATTAAATAAAAAAAAGGTTAAGAATTTAATCAAAGGATATGAGGGTATTAAAAAGATCTCTAGAATTGAAAAAAAATCATTGAATATTTTATGCCGAGCTGCTGCGATAAGATATTTTCTTACAAGACTTTACGATTATACAAATACTCCAAAAACTGCTTTGATAAAAATTAAGGACCCAAGAGAATATTATCAAAAACTGATAATTCACAATAACTTAAAAAACTATAGGGATTATTTAGTTTAATGATTAAAATTTATACTGATGGTTCATGTCTTGGTAATCCTGGCAATGGTGGTTGGGCAGCAATAATATTAAATGATGGAGAAAAAACTGAACTCAAAGGAAGTAAAAAAGATACGACGAATAATCAAATGGAATTATTAGCACCTATAGAAGCTCTTAAAAAAATTCCAAGAGGAAGCGAAGTTCAAATTTTTACAGACTCTAAATATGTAAAGTCTGGAATAACAGAATGGATACACAATTGGAAAAAAAATGGATGGAAAACTGCAAACAAAAAAGAAGTAAGCAATAAAGCACTTTGGACAGAATTAGATCTACTAAATAATGAGTTTGAAATAAGCTGGAACTGGGTAAAAGCGCATTCAACGGATGAATTAAATAATGAAGTAGATTTACTCGCTAAAGATGCTGCAAATTTATAGTTGAGGCACCTGGATAAATAACGATACATATTATCATAAATTATCTAATGAAAGCTTAAATTTTTTTTTGAGGCGTTTTAATAATATTTTTTTGAATGTCTAAATATCGCATCGATTGTAAAATTCTTACTGCTAATTTATATAAGTGAAAAATAAAATTAAAAAGTACTTATTAATAGGTAGTTTTTCTTTTTTTTTAATAAAAGGAATTATTTGGTTATTGATAATTGCGGGTGCTTTTTTCGGAATAGTAAAAATATAGGAGAAAAAATGTATATCGCAATGAATAGATTTAAAATCATAAAAGGAAAAGAATCTGAGTTTGAAAATGTTTGGAAAAATAGAGAGACTCATCTAGCAGAAGTACCAGGTTTTAAAAATTTTAATTTAGTTAAGGGTGATGGGAGCGATAATCATACTCTTTATGCATCTCATAGTATATGGGAGTCAAAAGAAGATTTTTGGAATTGGACAAAATCTGAGGCATTTAGACTTGCTCATAAAGATGCTGGAAAACACAGGAATTTATATATTGGACCACCTAATTTTGAAGGGTTTGAAAAAGTATTATAAATATAAATTATTTTATGTTTGGAGCGCCTGATACTAGCGCTGTCCTACCTAAATCAAATTATTTAATAAGTTCTCTGCTGAAGTTAAACCACATTCTTTAGTTTCTTTTTCAACATGAATATTAACAATTGTGAAGTTTTCAATCACCAGTAAATAACGATTTGATCTAATTCCCATTCCTTTTGCATTACGATCAACTTCCGCTCCAATTGCTTTCGTAAATAATAAATAAGGATCAGACAACATTTCAATTTTATTTCTAGTATTATTAATCTCTCCCCAGCCATTCATCACATAAGGGTCATTTACTGATAAACAAAATATATTTTCTATTCCTTTTGCTTTGATTTTATCTGCATTTGTTACAAAACCTGGTAGATGAAGTTTAGAGCATGTTGATGTAAATGCCCCAGGTAAACCAAATAAAACAATTTTTCCATTACCTATGATTTCTCTTAAGTTATTTTTTTGAGGTTCTCCATCAACAAGTTGAAAAATCTCTGTATCTGGGAGTTGATCTTTTATTTTAAGTTTCATATCGAATTCATTACATATTTTTTAACTTTTTCAATTTCATTAGAAATAAGTTCAAATTTTTCTTTTCTGTCATTAATATATTTAAGACTTTCTGGTAAATTTTCAGTTTTTGATATTGCATTTTCTATTGCCTTTGGAAATTTACATGGGTGTGCAGTTGATAATACAACACAATTTTTTTCCAATCCTAATTTTCTCACCGCACCAATACCTACTGCAGTATGCGGATCAACTAACATCTGATGTTCATCATTGATAGTTTTTATCATTTCAACAGTTTCGTTTTCGTCAAGCATTTCAGATATAAAATTCTTTTTGATTTTATCTAAGTCATTTTTATCAATTTTATAAGTGTTATTTTTTATTTCATCCATTACAACTTTTGTAACTTCTGAATTACAATCTTTTACGTCGTATAAAAGCCTTTCGAAATTACTTGCTATTTGTATATCCATACTTGGAGTATTTGTTTCCTCTACTTTCTTTTGACTATAATCACCACCAGATATAGCTCTGTGCAGTATGTCATTTTTATTTGTAGCTACGATTAGTTTTTCAATTGGAAGACCTAATTTTTTTGCTAAATAGCCAGCGTAAATATCACCAAAGTTTCCTGTTGGAACTGAAAAGGATAAAGGTTGACCATTTCCAACTTTAAAGTAAGCATAAAAATAATACACCGATTGCGCAATAATTCTTGCCCAATTAATTGAATTTACGCCCGACATATTAATTGCTTTAGAAAATTTTTCGTCATTAAACATTGCTTTTACTAAATTTTGGCAATCGTCAAAATTACCCTCAACCGCAATGTTAAATACATTACTCTCCTCATGTATTGTCATTAATCTTCTTTGCACTGGTGAAATTTTATTGTTTGGATGCAATACAAAGACATTTAAATTATTTTTTCCCTTTAAAGCGTCTATGGCAGCTGCACCCGTATCCCCTGAAGTTGCAACAATTATATTAATTTTTTTTTGATCACGGCCTAAATGGTATTGATACAAATTACCTATTAGTTGCATTGCGATATCTTTAAAGGCAAGAGTTGGTCCATGAAATAGTTCTAATACTTTTAAATCTCCCAGATCTGAAATTTTAACAACATCGTCAGATCTGAAATTTGAGTATGATTTTGAAATCATAGAGATTAGGTCATCTTTAGACATAAAATCTCCTATGAATGGATAAATTATTTCAGCCGCTAAATCGTTATAACTAAGGTTTTTTAGATTATCTAATTCCTCTACTTTAAATGGTTTAATTGATTTAGGTACAAATAGCCCCCCATCATCTGCCAAACCTTTGAGGAAAACATCTTTAAAAGAAAAGTTTTTCTGATTATTTCTTGTACTAATATAATTCATTTAATAATTCTTTTTTCTAAAATATAGATATAGTAAAAGAATTGAAATCGCTAATGAAAACCATGTCATTGCATATTTTTTATGATTGTTAGAAATATTAGCAGTAATTTTTTTTGGTCTAGGAAACTGGTAATTACCGTCTAAATATATTATGTACTTAGAAAATTTTTTACCAGTAAATTTTAAGATATCTTCTCTATTCAAACTAAACCAGTAATTTTCTTTAATATCATTATCTGGTTTAAATATATTTTTTCTTGCCTGTGTTTTAAGAGTTCCCTGTATATTATTTTGATCCAATATATTTATCTCTGGTGTATCTTTTTTTTCAAATGGTATCCACCCTCTATTGAGTAAATAATTTTCACCATCTATTAGAATTGGATTTAAAACTTCAAACCCAGGTGTTCCAGAATCATTTAAATTATATAAGTAAATTTGTTTCTCAAAATCAACGCGACCTGACGTTTTGATTTTGAGAAAATTTTGTTGATTAGATTTTGAAAGTTGAACTGGGGGATTTTTTAATGAATTTTCAATTTCTAAAATGAGATTATTCTTCCAATTCAAACGAATTATCTGCCAAGTGCCTAAGGCAATAAAAACAAATATAAAAAATATGATAAAAACCGAAAATAAAAATTTATGTTTCAAGGTTCAAAATTAGCTTCCCCAAATATAGATCGCAGCAAATAAAAATAACCAAACTACGTCAACAAAGTGCCAGTACCATGCTGCCGCCTCAAAACCAAAGTGATGATCTTTATTAAAATGACCTAACTTTCCTCTCCACAAACAGACAGCCAAAAAAATTGTGCCTACGATCACATGGAAACCATGAAAACCTGTTGCCATATAAAATACCGAACCATAAATATGATCTGAAAAAGCAAATGTTGCATGATGATATTCGTAAGCTTGTAAGGCAGTAAAACAAGCGCCTAATATTACTGTTGAAACCAATCCTTGAATAAATCCTTTTCTATCACCCTCTAAGAGAGCATGATGAGACCAAGTCACAGTGGTTCCAGATAATAAAAGTACCAATGTATTTATTAATGGGATATCCCATGGATCAAAAGTTTCTATGTCTTTTGGTGGCCATACATTACCAACAAAGTCATTTGGAAAAAGACTTACATCAAAGTAAGCCCAAAACCAAGCAACAAAAAACATTACCTCAGAGGCAATGAATAAAGTCATTCCGTAACGATGATGTATTTGAACCACAGGTGTATGATGTCCTTGATGCTCAGCTTCAATAACTACATCTCTAAACCACATGTATGCTCCATATATTAATAAAGCAAATCCAAGGTACATTCCCCATGAAACCTCATAATGCATGTAGTAAACTGCTCCAACAGCTAAAACTAAACATGAGAATGAAACATAGATAGGCCAAGGACTTGGGTCTACTAAATGGTAATCGTGTTTTTTTTCAGCTGACATTTTTTGAATTATGATTGTTTATAGTAATCTGTCGAGAAAAAAGTATACGACATAGTTACATCCTGTAAATTTTTTACTGTTGCATCGTTGACCATTTCTGGGTCTAAATAAAAAGTCATCACATAAGTAGCAGTTTCACCAGCTTTTAACTCTTGCTTTTCAAAGCAAAAACAACCAAGCTTACTATAATATTTTCCAAAACTTGAGGGTGAAACATTAAAACTTGCTACACCTGCAGTTGGTTCATTACTATAATTGGTTACCTCAAACTCAATTTTGTTTACTTGGCCCACTTTCACATCCATCACATTAGATTTTGCTTTAAAATCCCATGGTAAATTATTGACGTTAGTGTCAAATCTTACACTAACCACTTTATCCAGAACAATTTTCGGAGCTTTGTCTGCTACTTGAGTAGTTCCTCCAAAACCAGTGACTCTACAAAAAATCTCATAAAGAGGAACCGATGCGTATGACAAACCTAACATCAGAACAAAAATCCCAGCTAAAACTAATGGTGTTAATTTTTTTTTTTCTATCATATCGACCTATCAAATACTCCCGTGTTATATAAAGTAAAAAAAAAAAGAAAAATCATGAACGCAATAATAGCTAATGCAGTAATTATATTTTTTCTTTTTGTTTTTTTATCTGGTGTAATCATATTATTTTATCAATCAAAAACAGAACAAAAACTAAGAATAAATATAATATGGAATATCCAAAGATAGCTTTTGCTTTCTTAGAATTAAATCTATTTTTTTTATAATCCAACAATTCATAACACAAAAAATTGTAATAGAAAGTTAATAGCAATGATGAAATTAAAAATGTTAAGCCCACAAAGTTGATTAGATATGGAAAAATAATTACCGGTATCATCAATAAAGAATAAATGAATATATTGATTTTGGTACTTTCTATTCCATTGGTTATTGGTAGCATTGGTATTTTGGCTTTTTTGTAATCATCGGACTTGTATAAACTAAGTGCCCAAAAATGAGAAGGCGTCCAAAAAAATATTATTAAAAAAAATGTTAATGGTTCAAGCGATATAGAGCCTGTAGCAATAGTCCATCCTATAACGGGAGGAAAAGCACCAGCTGCCCCACCAATAACTATATTTTGTGGAGTTCTTCTTTTTAACCAAATTGTATAAATAAATACATAAAACAGTATTGTTAATAATAATATTGCTGCAGAAACTCTATTTGTAAAATAATCTAAAGCTACAACCGAAACAATTGATAATGTAACACCAAAAATCAAAGCTTGATTTCTATTAACTTTCCCTGCTGGGATTGGTCTTAAACAGGTTCTGGTCATTAAAGCATCAAGATCAGACTCATACCACATATTTAAAGCACCAGCTGCTCCGGCACCTAGTGAAACGAGAAGAATACCAATAATTGCATCTTTAGTTGAAACAATATTGGGTGCTGTTAATAAACCCACAGCACAAGTAAAAATAACCAAAGACATAACTCTTGGCTTCATCAACTTAAATAATTCTGAAAGATTAAATAAATCCTCCTGGCTTAAGCTTCTTTTTTTTAGCCTTAAATTATCCATCAGTTATTATTGCTCTTATTTAATTAGCCGTGCGATTTTTGTGTACTCTGACCATCTTCAAATTTTGGCAATTCCTCAAAAGTATGGAAATTTGGAGGAGATGGCACAGTCCACTCTAATGTTGTTGCCCCCTCACCCCATGGATTTTGTGCAGCTGTTTTCTTTTTGGCAAATGCATAAATCAAATTCATAAAAAATACAGCAAGTCCAGCTACAGCCACATATGACCCTATTGAAGATACGTAATTCCAGCCCGCAAACGCATCGGGATAATCAGCATATCTTCTTGGCATACCAGCTAGACCTAAAAAGTGTTGAGGGAAGAAGATTAAGTTCACTCCAATAAATGTTAGCCAGAAGTGCAACTGACCCATCCACTCAGAATAGTGGTAGCCACTCATTTTCGAAAACCAATAATAAAACCCTGCAAAGATCGCAAAAACAGCTCCTAAAGAAAGTACATAGTGAAAATGAGCTACTACATAGTAAGTGTCATGCATAGCAGTATCAACACCTGCGTTAGCTAAAACAACTCCTGTCACACCACCAACAGTAAACATAAAAATAAAACCTAATGCCCACATCATTGGTGTTTTAAAAGATATGGAGCCGCCCCACATTGTTGCTATCCATGAGAAAATTTTTATTCCTGTCGGAACTGCAATAATCATTGTGGCAGCTAAAAAATAAGCTTTTGTATCTGTACTCAATCCAACAGTATACATATGGTGAGCCCACACAACAAATCCAACTATTCCAATTGCTACCATCGCATAAGCCATGCCCAGATATCCAAAAACAGGTTTTCTCGAAAATGTAGAAACAATATGACTAATCATTCCAAATCCTGGAAGAATTAGAATGTAAACTTCTGGATGACCAAAAAACCAGAATAAGTGTTGGAATAAAACTGGATCACCTCCTGTTTGGGCTTCAAAGAAAGCAGTTCCAAAATTTCTATCTGTTAATAACATTGTTATTGCTCCAGCTAATACTGGCAAAGATAACAACAATAAAAATGCAGTTACTAATATTGACCATGCAAATAAAGGCATTTTATGTAATGTCATACCGGGAGTTCTCATATTTAAAATAGTAGTAATAAAATTGACTGCTCCTAAAATTGAAGATGCACCCGCTAAGTGTAAACTTAAGATAGCTAAATCCATTGCTGGACCGGGTTGTCCAGCTTTTGAGGATAGTGGAGGATAAATAGTCCATCCACCTCCAACACCAGTTTGTCCAGGAGGTCCATCCACAAAAATTGATAAGATTAATAAAGTTAGAGATACAGGCAATAACCAAAAAGAAATATTGTTCATTCTTGGAAATGCCATATCAGGGGCTCCAATCATAATTGGTACGAACCAATTACCAAAACCACCAATCATTGCCGGCATTACCATGAAAAAAATCATTATTAATCCATGTCCAGTGACTAAAACATTATATAAATGATAGTTGCCACCTAAAATACCGTCGCCAGGATGCATTAACTCCATTCTCATTAGAACTGAAAAAGCGGTACCAATTACGCCTGCAGTAATTGCAAAAATTAAATACATTGTTCCAATGTCTTTGTGGTTAGTTGAATAAGCCCAACGTTTCCATCCTGTTGGAGTGTGATGATCGTGTGATGCTGTTTGTGTATACATCTTTTATTTACTCACTAATTTAAGTTGATCATTTTCAATTACTTCTTTTGCAAATTTCACTCGAGCCTCAGATAACCAATCTTGATAGTCATCCTCGCTAACTACTTTGACTGCAATAGGCATAAAAGCATGTTTTATACCACAAAGTTCTGAACATTGGCCATAATAAGTGCCGACTTTTTCAGCTTTAAACCATGTTTCATTAATTCTTCCGGGCACCGCATCTCTCTTTACTCCAAATGAAGGTAAAGCCCATGCATGTAAGACATCGTTAGCAGTAATTAAAACTTTTACTACTTTTCCAACTGGAACAACAACTTCATTGTCAACAGCTAGTAATCTTGGTTGGTCAGCTTTTAAATCTTTTTCTTCTATCATATAGGCTTCAAATTCTAAATTTTCATCAGGATATTCATAGCCCCAGTACCATTGATAGCCTATGGCTTTAATTGTTAAATCTGCTTTTGGTATTGTATCTTGTTTATATAAAATCTTGAATGACGGTACAGCCATAACAATCAAAATTAAACATGGAATTAAAGTCCATAAAACTTCAACAGTCACGTTGTGAGTTCTTTTTGAGGGATTGGGATTTGCTGAGGCTCTAAATCTTATACAAGCGTATAGCATTAAAAATAAAACAAATACACTTATCGCAATTATTATTGGTAATAGCAGATTATTATGAAATGCCACAATATCTCTCATGGACTCGGATGCTGGTTTTTGAAAACCTAATTGCCACTCAACTGGTTGTTTTGCAAAAGCATTATGACATATAAAAATACTTGAAAATATAAATATAATTTTTTTCATTTTTAATAGCTATATAAAGCTCTTTTATAAAAATTACACTTTAGTTTTCGCGACAATTTATCAATTAATCACGTAATTTATAATCGAAATTGCAGATATCACTGCGGTTTCTGATCGCAAAATGTTATCATTGATTTTGAGAGCTTGAACTCCTTTAAAAGAGAGAATCTCCTGCCTTTCATGTTCTGAAAAATCTCCTTCAGGGCCTATAATGATACAAATAGGTTCATCTGAAAACTTTGTTTTTTCAATTTTTTTTTTGTCTGAATTTAAATCTGTAAAAATTAAATTCATTGAATTGGAATTTAAAAAACTTTTTAAATTTTGTGATTGCTCGATGGCTGGGACACTAATCCGATTTGATTGTTCACATGCTTCTATAACTATTTTTTCTAATCGGTCTTTATTGATTTTTCTCACAATGGTTCGGTCAAAAATTATCGGTAAGAATTTTGAAACACCTAATTCAGTTGCTTTTTGAATCATAAAGTTTTGGTAATTTGATTTAATTGGAGAAAAAGCTAACCATATTTCTTGGATGTTTTCTTTTTGTCTTAACTGTTTGGTTGATTTAAATTCGACAAAATCTTTTGAAATATTAAGAATTTTTGCTTCCCACTCACCAGTTTTATTAAATAAAGAAAAAATATCATTTTTTCTTAGTCTCATTACTTTAGTCAAATAATGAGATTGGGATTTGTCTAATTTATCAATCATATTTTTTGATAATGTATTCGAAAAAAATAATCTAATATTACTCATATATGTTAAATTAATTTATGAAAAATATTAAAGCAATAATTTTTGATGCTTACGGAACATTGTTTGATGTCAATTCAGCTGCAGAAAAATGCAAAGATAAAATTGGAGATAAATGGGAGAGATTTGCAAATTTTTGGAGGACCACTCAATTAGAATATACTTGGCTTAGAAGTTTAATGGGTAGACACAAAGATTTTTGGCAAGTTACAGAAGATAGTTTAGATAAATCAATGAAAGCTTTCAAAATTGATCCTTCAATGAGAAATGAACTATTAAATTTATATAAAGTGCTATCACCTTTTAAAGAGGTTCCCGAAACTTTGAAAACCTTAAAAGAAAAAAAATTTAAATTAGCTATTTTATCAAATGGTACTCCATCACTATTAGATGAATTAGTTAAAAGTAATCACTTAGACAATTTATTTGATGATATATTTTCTATAGAACAAGTTGGTGTATTTAAACCAAGTTTTAAAGTTTATGATATGCCTGTTAAAAAATATAATATAAGTAAAAGTGAAGTTATATTTTTAAGTGCTAATACTTGGGATGTTTCAGGTGGTGGAAATTATGGTTACCAATCTATTTGGGTAAATCGAAATAATAACATTTTTGATAACTTAGATTTCAAACCTAAATATCAAATTACAGATCTCAATAAATTAACTCAATTAGTTTAATACTTGGATAATTAAGACCTCAAGTAACAAAATATTTTTTTTTGTGCTTGCAAACACGGGTCTAATCCGCCATTGTAATCACAAAGATTAATATAACATGACTAAAGTATTAGATTTATTTGGAAGAGTATTAATTTCTGCGTTGTTTTTTTTAAATGGAATTTTTAAAATAAATAATTATGAGGGAAACATAGGTTGGATGGAAAGTTTTGGTTTGCCTGGTATTTTAATTATACCTGCAATTGCTCTTGAAATAATTGGACCCATTCTCATAGTAATTGGATATCAAACTAGAATTGCAGCTGCAGCTTTAAGTTTATTTTGTTTTGCAACAGCTATTATTTTTCATAATGATTTTGCTGATCAAGTACAGCTTACTGCTTTTCTTAAAAACATTGCTTTAGCTGGTGGTTTTTTATTCTTAGTAGTTAATGGTGCTAAAGGTTTTTGTTTAGATAAAAAGTGATATTGAAATTAATAATTAATTCGTTTATTAAAACGGATGAAAAATATTAATGTAAAACAAATCATTGATCCAATCCCAACTTCAGATGGAGCTGGAGTAAAATTAAAAAGAAGTATTGGAGTTGAACCCAATTACTTTGATCCTTTTTTGATGCTAGACGAATTTGGCTCTGAAAATAGTGATGATTATGTAGCTGGTTTTCCCCCACATCCCCACCGAGGAATTGAAACTGTCACTTACATGCTTGCTGGTGATTTTGAACATAAAGATAGTACAGGCGGTGAAGGTAAAATGACTGCTGGCGATGTCCAATGGATGAAAACTGGAAGTGGTATTATCCATTCAGAGATGCCTGCAATGAAAGAGGGAAAGCTTCATGGATTTCAATTGTGGATCAATATGCCTGCAAAATTAAAAATGAGTAAACCTGAATATATTTATATTGATGCAGATAAAATGAGCATACATGAAGATGACAATAAAAAAGTAAAAGTTATAGCTGGTAAGTTTGAAAAAGCAGAGGGTCCAGTCAAAGGTCACAATGTTGAACCAGTTTATTTTGATGTCGAGTTAAATAAAGATAAGAATTTTAACTATCTTCTCCCATCTACACACAATAGTTTTATTTATTTAATAGACGGCGAAATAGAAATAGGCGAGAAAAAACATGACGATATAAAAAACAGTGCTTTGATATTACTTACAAGAGGCGAAATTTTGCAAGTAAAGGCAAAATCAAAAGCAAAATTTTTAGTTATTTCTGGAAAACCTATAAATGAGGAAATTGCAAGAGGTGGTCCTTTTGTAATGAATACTAAAGCAGAGATATTGCAGGCCGTTCAAGATTATCATAACGGCACGTTCGTAAAATAAAAAATGAAATCGGTACAAATAGAGAGATTTGGTGGACCTGAAGTTTTAGTTATTAAAGATATAAACATTGAAAAACCAGGTCCAAAAGAAGTCTTAGTAAAAAATAAATCAATAGGTCTTAATTTCATTGATGTGTATCACCGGACAGGTCTCTACCCTATTCCATTACCCAGCGGTATTGGCCTTGAAGCAAGTGGTGTTATTGAAGAAATAGGATCTGAAGTAAAATTGTTTAAAGTTGGCGATAGAGTTACGCATGCATCAATGCCAATTGGAGCATATTCAGAAAAACAAATTATGCCCGAAGAAAAATTAATTTCTGTTCCAGATGGTATTTCTGATGAGGTGGCATCTTGTATAACATTAAAAGGAATTACTGCGGAATATCTATTGCACAGAGCTTATCCATTAAAAAAAGGTGACAAAGTGCTTTATCATGCAGCAGCTGGAGCTCTTGGTCAAATCTTGTGTCCTTGGGCTAATTCTTTAGGTGCGGAAGTAATTGGAACAGTTGGTTCAAAAGCTAAGGAAGAAATTGCCAAAAAAAATGGCTGTCACCATGTAATTAATTACTCTGAAAAAAATTTCTCAGAAGAAGTTGAAAAAATTGCAGGAAAAAATGGTATTGATGTTGTTTATGATGGTGTTGGAATAAAAACATTTAAAGGCTCAATTGAAACATTAAAAGTAAGAGGAATGATGGTAGCATTTGGAAATGCATCTGGGTACGTTGATACTATTGATGTAAAAAAAGACATTAATGCTAAAGGATTATTTTTTACTCGACCATCCATCGCACATTATACTATTAATAGAGAGGAATTAGTTAAGTCGGCAAAAAAAGTTTTTGATGCAATTTTATCTAACAAATTTAAAGTAGAAATTTCAAAAAAATACTCTTTAATAGATGCTGCTCAAGCTCATAAAGATTTAGAGGCAAGATTATTAACGGGTCCAGCAGTAATTATTCCTTATATTTAATATCCATGTCAGAAAGATGAAGTCTAAGAGCCTTAGTTGAGATCTGAATTTCAATAATAAAAAATATAATTGAGATCATCATTGATAGACAACATGATCCAAAAATTATTCTTGCAATAAAAAGTTCCTGTAAATAAAGACCGAAAACAGTTAGCATGTTGAACAAAAATCCAAAAGCAGCAAATAAAATACTTAATTTTAAAACACCAATTCTTTTCTCTAAATTTATCAATTGGTCTTTCCATTCAGGTGGGGTGTGTTTTTCAAATACGTACTCATCATGTATTTTTCTTATTAAAGAACTCAAAGTATGAAACCTATTAGAATACACTCCCATTATCAGTGGGATTGCAGGAAACATCAATGCGGTAACAGTGTAATCTATATTCATGCGAATCAATTTGATTATCAATCTTGGCTTTGTTATTTACAAGTAAAATTTTATGGACCAATTAAATTTATTTATTGAGCTTACAAGGTTGAAGAAACCAATCGGTTACATGTTACTATTTTGGCCATGCGCTTGGGGATTAACTTTGATTTACGATTTTTCTAATAATCTTCAAATTTATTTCAATTATCTCTTACTTTTTTTTCTTGGTTCAGTTTTAATGAGATCTGCAGGATGTATAGTTAATGATATTTTAGACAGAAAATTTGATCAAAGAGTTGATAGAACTCAAGATAGACCGATAGCTTCAGGAAAAATTACTATTAGAATTGGATTACTATATGTATTAATCTTGTGCTCACTTGCATTTTTAGTTCTGATAAATTTTAATTATTTTACAATTATCATTGCCTTAGCATCTATGCCTTTAGCTTTCACATATCCTTTAATGAAAAGATTTACATATTGGCCACAACTTTTTTTAGGAATTACATTCAATTATGGATTAATACTTGGTTGGACTTCCATATCAGAACAAATAAGCCTTACACCGCTGATTTTTTACATTGGAGCCATATTTTGGACACTAGGATATGACACGGTGTACGGATTCCAGGATATTAAAGATGATGAAATTATAGGAGTGAAATCAACTTCAATAAAGTTTAAAGGAACAGCAAAAATTTTTTTAATAGTATGTTATTTGTCATTAGTATCTTCACTTACTATTGGAGGATTAATAATGAATTTTAGTCTTGTATATTTTTTATTTATTTTAATTCCAATAATACACTTATTTTATCAAATAAATAATTTTAACTCAAAAAATCCTACTTCATGTTTAAAGGTTTTTAAAAGCAATAATAATCTGGGTATTATTATATTTTTTAACATTTTAATTGGAAAGTTATTCTAATAATGAACAAGACAAAAATTCTTAAAAGACTTTATAAAGATTATACAAAAAAATATTTAAAACAAATTTTTTTGGCAATATTTTTTTCGTTGTTAGTGGCAGGAAGCACTTCAGCAATCGCTTGGCTCTTAGACCCAGCGATTGATAAAATCTTTATTCAAAAAGACCAATCATTATTAATTTTAATACCTATGCTAATAATCTTAGCATTTACAACTAAAGGTGTATCACTTTATTTGGCTAAAGTGATGATGATCAACGTTGCAGAAGAAATAAAAAAAAAACTACAGATAGATATGTTGGATACTTTAATTAATGCAGACACTCAATCCATAGATGAAAAGCACTCAGGTAAATTTATTTCCAATTTAACTTACGATGTTATTCATATAACAAATTTATTAAGTAATGGAATTCTTAATCTCTTTAAGGATAGTTTAACTTTGATAGGTCTATTAACTGTCATGTTTTTACAAAATTGGAAGCTTTCATTAATTGCAATAATATTGATTCCAATAGCTAGCACAGCTGCAAGATCACTTGGTAAAAGAATGGGTAAAGTTACAACTCAAGCTCAAGAAAAGTCAGGTTTCTTAACAAGGTACCTGGTTGAGCTTTTTAAAAATCACAAATTAACTAAAATTTTTCAAAAAGAAAAATATGAAACTAATAGAGCTAATGATTATTTAGATCAGCTAAAAGAAAAAAATAAAAAAATTGGAGTCGTAGTCGTAAGAATATCTCCAATCATGGAGATTCTTACTGGATTTATGATAGCAATTTTAATCTTCTACTCAGGGAAGTTAATTGCCAGTAATGAGCTGAGTGTAAACAATTTCTTTTCATTTCTTGCAGCAATGATGCTCGCATATCAACCAGTTAGATCTCTTTCGACTTTGAATATCATAGTCAATCAAGGTCTATCTGCGGCTAGAAGAATTTTACCAGTAGTTGATACAAAAAACGTTATAAGAAATAAGGAAAATGCTAAAGAAATTAACATCGAAAATGCAAACATTAAATTTAAAGACGTATTATTTAGATATAAAAATTCTGACGGCGATGTTTTAAAAGAAATTAATTTAGATTTTGAAGGAGGAAAAATGACTTCACTAGTTGGTCATAGTGGCTCAGGTAAATCTACTATTTTAAGTTTAATTCCAAGATTTTACGATTGTAAATCTGGTGATATTTCAATAGATAATCAATCAATTTATGATGTAACATTACATTCTTTGAGAAAGAATATTTCTTTAGTCAGTCAAGAAACTACTCTTTTTGATGATACAATTAAAAACAATATTAAATACGCTAATCTAGATGCAAGTGATGAGGAAATATTTGAAGCAGCCAAACTTTCACATTCTGAAGAGTTTATAAAAAATTTACCTGAAAAATATGAAACTTTAATTGGTGAAGATGGCGTTAGATTGTCTGGAGGAGAAAAACAAAGAATTTCGATAGCAAGAGCAATGCTAAAAAAAAGTTCAATTATTTTATTGGATGAAGCAACCTCCTCTTTGGACTCAGAAACTGAAACAAAAATACAAGATGCTTTAAAAATTTTGACAAAAGATAAAACTACAGTTGTAATTGCTCATAGACTTTCGACTATTTTAAACTCAAATAAAATATTTGTCATTGATTCGGGAAAAATAATTGATTATGGAAATCATAAAGATTTATTAATTAATTCAAAAATTTATAAAAATTTTCATGATAAGCAATTTCAGAGGTAATGATTTTTTTTATTTATCAAATTTTACTCTCAATAATCTTATGCTTCTCTCCAATAATAGTCATTGTAAGAATATTTAAAAACAAAGAAGATAAATTTAGATTTAAAGAAAAATTTTGTTTATTTTCTAAAAAAAGAGGAAATGGAAAACTAATTTGGTTTCATGGGTCTAGTGTAGGTGAAATATTGAGTGTTGTCCCAGTAATAAAAAAATATGAAAATGATAAATCAATAAGTAAAATATTAATAACATCTAGTACACTTAGTTCATCAAAAGTATTAGAAAAAATTAAATTCAAAAAAACTATTCATCAATTTTATCCAATAGACCATGTATTTTTCTCAAAAAAATTTTTAAATCATTGGAAACCAGATGTAGCAATTTTTTTAGAGTCTGAAATTTGGCCGAGCATGTTTAAATCCATAAAAAATAAGAATATTCTTTTAATTTTACTTAATGCTAGAATTACTAAAAAATCTTTTGATCGTTGGAATAAAGTAAAAAAATTTTCTAATTCTATTTTTAGTCTAGTAGACAAAGCATATTCACAAAACTTAGAGACAAATTATTATCTAAAAAAATTGAGGGTTAAAAATATAAAGTCTACTGGGAATTTAAAATTTATTGAACATGATATATTAAAGATAAATCACTCAGATAAAAAATTATTCTTACAATTTAAAAAATATAAAACTTTTGTTGCAGCAAGTACACATAACTCAGAAGAATTATTTGCTGCAAAAACACACATTCTTTTGAAAAAAAAATTGAAGAATATTATTACAATCATAATACCCAGACATATTCATAGGGTTGACCAAATTATCTCACAAATTAGTGAGCTTGGGCTAAATGTAATATCGCATAAATCAAACAAAAAAAAATTGAATAATATTGATATTTACCTTGTTGACACTTTTGGGGAGTCCAAAAAGTTTTACAAACTCGCAACGACAGTTTTTTTAGGTGGGTCAATTATAAAAAGGGGTGGTCAAAATCCGCTAGAGCCTGCTCGATTTGGAGCAAAAATATTACACGGACCTAATACTGATAATTTTAAAGACGTTTACAAATATTTAAATCAGTTAAAAATATCATCCGCAATTAACTCTCCTCAACAATGTGCCAATTCAATAATTTTTAAAAAAAATATGAAAAAAGTAAAAAAAATGAAATTTCTTGGTACAACTATACTTAAAAAAACCCTAAATGAGTTAGATAAATCAATTCATAATGAAATTTAAAAAACCCAAATTTTGGGATTACAAAAAACCTAGCTTTCTTTCCTATTTATTTTTACCTATCTCATTATTACTAAAAGTTTTTAAATCTTTCAATGACTTAACGACAAAAAAAAAGAAGTATTCAAAAATTAAAACTATTTGTGTAGGAAATATATATCTAGGGGGCACAGGTAAAACCTCCTTAAGCTTAAAGATCAATGAAATTTTAAAAGATAAGATAAAAACTTGTTTTATTAAAAAATATTATTCAGATCAAATTGATGAACAAAAAATATTAGCAAATCATGGAACACTGTTTAAATCAAAAGATAGATCCTTATCTATTAAACAAGCAATTGATAAAAATTTTGAACTTGCAATTTTTGATGATGGTTTACAAGATCCATTAATAGATTATGATTATAATATTGTCTGCTTTAACATTGATAATTGGATTGGTAATAGCTTAACTATTCCATCTGGACCACTCAGAGAAAATATTAAAAATCTAAAAAAATATAAAAATGTTTTTATAAATGGAAATAATGAAAATATTAATAATATTATAGGATATATTCATAACATCGATGCTAATATCAATATTTATCAAGGTGAATATATACCTTTAAATATAAATGAATTTGATAAGGATGATAAGTATTTAGTTTTTTCAGGTATAGGAAATCACAAGACTTTTATATCAATGTTGAAAAAATATAAAATAAATATTATCAAGGAGATAGAATTTCCTGATCATTATATATACTTACAAAAAGAAATTGATGAAATCATTTCAATTTCAAAAAATTTGAATTGTAAAATTATGACTACTGAAAAAGACTACATGCGATTAAACAATAATAATAAAATTTTTTATATAAAATCTGAATTAAAGATTATAAACCAAGAAACTTTTGTTAATGATATTTTAAAGATTTATGAGGATAATTAAATACTTGATACAATTTATAATAATTTGCAATTTTTACGTTATATTTAAAATTATTGGAGTTAAACTTTCATCTTTTCTTAGTGGAAAATTATTTGAAATTATTGGTCCAGTTTTTAGATCAAAAAAAATAATTGATAATAATATAAGAAAAGCTTTCCCAGATTATAATTCAAACGAATTAAATAAAATTAAATCCTCAATGTGGAATAATTATGGGAGAGTCTTTGCAGAATATCTTTATTTGAAAAACTTTAGAGATGGCAATCTTAGTAAAAATATTTCTTTAGAAGGTGAGGATGTACTGTTAAATATTAGAGATCAAAATCAAAAAGTAATATTCATTTCAGGACATTTTAGCAACTTTGAGTTAATGGCGATGCAAATTGACAAAAGAGGCATTAAAATTGGAGCAATTTATAGACCACTAAATAACATTTTTTTAAATAAATTTATGGAGCGAATAAGAAAAAAATATATCTGTAAAAATCAAATTAAAAAAGGAATTGGTGGATTAAAAGAATTAATAAAACTTAATAACCAAGGTTTCTCAACCGCACTGATGATGGATCAGAGAGTTTCTCAGGGTATTAAGTCAAATTTTTTTAATGAGAAAGCGTTTACTACTACTATCCCGGCTCAATTAATAAAAAAATTTGATATGCCTGTTGTTCCTATTTTTATAGAGAGATATGAGGGTATTAAATTTAAAATGAAAGTGCTTGAACCAATTCACTTCTCAAAACAAGACTCTATTGAAAATATTACAAACAAATTAAATAATACTCTTGAAAAAATGATACTTGCTAATCCTAATAATTGGATATGGTCCCATAATCGTTGGAAATAATGCTATTTGTTGTCTAATTCCTCTTTTTTTTTAGTAGCCTCAACATATGAATAATATGGTTCTTGAAGTTCAACATTCCAGTAAGTCAAATTTTCAAGACTGATTGCTTTACCCGAAACTGCACAAATGACATGGTCGCCCGACTCAATTACTTGAAAAGTATTTGGTAAATATTTTACTTTTGCTAATTTTTTATTCATTTATAGTTTATATATTTATACATGATTGTAGGGATTATAGGAAGTGGAGGAAGAGAGCATGCCATTTGTCATGCACTAAATAAGTCAAAAAAAATTGATAAGATTTATTGTTTTCCGGGTAACGCTGGTACCGATACATTAGCCGAAAACATTAACTTAGACATAAATAACTTTGAGGAAATTAAAAATTTTATTCTTTCTAAAAAAATAGAGATAGTGGTAATTGGCCCAGAAAAACCTTTGGTTGATGGATTGACAGATTACTTAGAAAGTTTTGATATTAAGGTTTTTGGACCTAGTAAAGTCGCTTCACAATTAGAGGGATCTAAAATATTTACAAAAAACATTTGTAAAAAATATAATATTCCAACTGCAAGTTTCGGCGTATTTAATGACACAAATCAAACTAAAAATTTTTTAAATAAGTCAAATTTTCCAATAGTGATTAAAGCAGACAATTTGGCTGCAGGGAAAGGTGTTTATATTTGTGAAAATAAAGAAGAATCATATCAGGCTGTTACAGAAATATTTGGTGGAAAATTTGGTGATGCCAAAAATGTTCTCATTGAAGAATTTTTAAAGGGTGAAGAAATGAGCTTTTTCATTTTAAGTGATGGTATTACATACAAAAATTTTAGCACAGCTCAGGATCATAAAAGAGTTAAGGAGGGTGATAAAGGTAAAAATACTGGTGGTATGGGTGCTTATTCACCATCACGATTAATAAATGAAGAGCTCGAAAAAAAGATTTTAAACAAAATAATTGATCCAACCTTAAGAGCACTTAAAGATTTAAAAACATCATATAAAGGCTTTTTATATGCAGGACTCATGATAGCAAATAATGAACCTTATTTAATTGAGTATAATGTGAGAATGGGTGATCCAGAATGTCAAACTATTCTTCCTAAACTAAATTCAGATTTTGGTGAAATTATTAATTCATGTTGTAATGGAAAATTAAATGAAAACGAAATTAATTGGAATAATAAGAAAAGTTTATGTGTTGTCTTGTGTTCAAAAGGTTACCCCGAGACCTACAAAAAAAATATTGAAATCAAAAATATCGATAAGATTCAATTAAACATTGATGACCACTTATTTCATGCTGGCACTATTAAAAAAGATGATGTTACTTTGGCGGTGGGTGGACGAGTTTTAAATTTTGTTTCATTATCAGATAGTTTTGAAGAATCAAGAAATCGGACTCATGAACTTCTTAACAATCTGAATTGGTCAGATGGTTTTTTTAGAAAAGATATTGGTTATAAAGTAATAAAATGAGAATAATTGGGGGAAAATTTAAAGGAAAAAAAATTTTACAACCAAAAGACAAAGAAACAAGACCCTTAAAGGACTTAGCAAAAGAATCTATTTTTAATGTTATTAATCACTCAAATAAATTTAGGATTGATATTAAAAATTCAATAGTTTTAGATCTATTCGCAGGTGTTGGCTCATTTGGTTTGGAGTGTCTATCAAGGGGTGCTAAACATGTTACTTTTGTGGAAAAGTACAATGGGGTTTTGCCAATTTTAAAAAGTAATCTAAATAATTTAAATATTAGAGAAAAATATGAAATTATAGAGGAAGACTTAATATCTAATTATTTTTTGGAAAAAATTCAGCTTAAATTCAATATTATATTTTTAGATCCCCCCTACAAAGAAAAAAAATTGTCAATTATTATTGATAATATTTTTCAAAAAAAAATTCTCAATAAAGAGGGGGTGATTATTGTGCATAGGCATAAAAGAGAAGATGATGAGTTTTCAAAGAATTTTAGAATTCTAGATGAGAAGAAATATGGAATATCCAAAATTATATTTGGTAATTTAAACTAAAATTTTCTTAGTCTCTTTTTTAATTAACTCGACAGCAGGTTGATTGTAGGGGTTTATTTTCAAAGCTCTTCCAATTAAAATAGTTTCCAACATAAAAAAACAAAATAACTCACCTAAAGTTTTTTCATTCCTTTTTTTAATTTCAAAACTTCTAAAAGGTATATTTTTTTTTGTAAAAACATTTTCTGTAGCTTTTTTTTGAGCATAAGTAATGTTTTGAATATTTTTATTTTTAAGAAAATTTTGTGAATGTAAAATAAATCTATTATCTATTTTGAGGGTATTATTTTCATGAACATAAAAAAACGTATAAAAATTATTTTTAAAACCATCCAAATAAAGCTGCATAACGCTATGATTATCTCTAGGCATGTTAGACACGACTGGCAATAAACCTTTTCCCTTTTTACCTAAACTTTCAGCTACTAATTGTTGATACCACGAAAAAAAGTTTTGAGATTTTTCATCATAATTTATGATAACTGAATTGAATTTTCTTTTTTTAATTAAATTTATTGTAGATCCCACATTAGATATGAGCGCATTTAAATATTTTTGATTTTTAATTAAATTATTAAATTGCCTAAAACTTTTTGAATTAAGACCCATTAATTCTGCGGGCAACATTCCAACTTCTGATAAAACTGAGTATCGACCACCTATAAAATTATTGTGATGAACAATCTCCGATTTTAATTCATGAGCCAATAAATTTAAATAATTTTTTTTATTTTCTGTAATGAAAATGTTTTTATCACTTTTTTTGACAAGAATATTAGAATTGACTATTGTCTCTAAAGTATTGCCTGATTTAGAGATGATTAAATTTAAATGTTTTTTATTTCCAGATTTTTTGTTGAGAGTTGATAAATTATCATAAAATAATACGTTCTTTTTAATTTTATCTTTGAGAAAATTATAAATAGTTTTTGCGCCCAATGACGAACCACCGATGCCAATTACACTAATATCGTTTAATCTCTTAAAAATTCTTAAATTTTTGATCTTAAATTGGTCTTTATAATTTTTACTAAAAGATTGAAGAATTTGATTATTTTCTTTAATAAGTTTTTTAAGATTTTTTTTTATTTTAGAATTTTGTTTACTACCCTTAAAATTTTTAAAAAAAATTCCTGATGTTATCATTAATTATTTTTAATTTTTTCTAAAATGGAATTTTCAAAATTTTTGTTTTGATTAGTATTTTGATTAACTAAATCTGTATCCTTGTTATCAGTAAGTAATGATTTAATATCTGTATTCTCTTGATTCTCAGTTGCTTGATTATTTTGCTGCGGTAATGGTAATTCATTGAAGTCTGGAGGCATCACTAAAGGTGATTTCTTTTCAACCAAAAATTCATCTATACTATTTTTTTTCTGTGAACTAAAACCTTCACTAATAGTTCCACATGAATTTAAAGCTAAAATTGAAATTATAATTGCTGTTAGTTTAAATATTTTTTTCATCAATTTTATTTTTTTGATTATCAATTATTTCAAAAATAATCAAAAACAATACTCCTAATGAGATAAATATATCCGATACATTAAAAATAAACCAATGAAAATTTCCGATATGAAAATCAATAAAGTCTGGCACTGCCTTAAAAAAAATTCGATCATATAAATTACCTAGGGCTCCACCAAATATCATTAAAAGTGAATATTTTTTACGACCATCACTTTTTAAAGTCATAAAAAAAATAATTAAAATTACAACTGCAATTAAGATTGTTAAAATATTGTACATATGACTTTGATCAAATGATAATAAACCAAATGCTATTCCCTCATTATAAATTAAATTGATATTCAAAAATTTTGATACAAATAATTCAGATGACAAATTTTTTTCATTTTCAGAAATCACATAAACTTTGGTAAATCTATCGAGACCAAAAATACTTAAAATTATAAAAAGGTTAACAATAAAACTTTTATTAAAATATTTAAACATTATTGAGAATGTCGCTCACAAGGGTCAACACTTATTTTCCAGCATACAGGACATTTATCACCTGGGGCTTTCTTAGTTTCAACTAGAATGTCTGAACCTTCATCAAAATTGATTTGAGTTTTAGATACTATACAAAGCTCTGATAAATCAATTTTTGAGATCATATCTTTATATTTTTCATTTAATTTAATTTTGAGTTCTGCCTCTAAGCTTGAACCAATTTCTTTATTAGCTCTTTTTTCCTCGATACTTATGTTACATACATCTCTAATTTTTATTAATTGAGACCATCTTTCTGTCAGCTGTTCATTT
This sequence comes from uncultured Pelagibacteraceae bacterium, assembly GCA_902524865.1. Classification (GTDB taxonomy): domain Bacteria; phylum Pseudomonadota; class Alphaproteobacteria; order Pelagibacterales; family Pelagibacteraceae; genus Pelagibacter. The sequence goes on from CABZEV010000006.1 coordinate 32,530, forward strand.
TTAAATTTATCTGGAAAAGTAAGAAATTTTTCTAAATGGATGCTTTTAGTATTCTTTGATATCAGTTGATGTATTTCCTCAGTTGTAAAAGATAATATTGGAGCAAACCATCTGAGTAGAGATTTTAATAAAACATTCAAAATTGTAACACAAGATTTTCTTTTCTCAGAATTAATAGGATCACAATATAAAGTGTCCTTTCTTATATCAAAATAGAATGCTGACAAATCTGTTGTGCAAAAATTCAACAATTCTTTATAAAGATTGTGAAAATCATATTTTTTAAAATAATTTTCAAATTTGTTGTTAAGGGAATAAATCTTGCTTAACATAAATTTCTCTAGCTCCGGCAAGCTTTCAATGTCAATTTTATCTAAATCAAAATCTTCGTATTTGTCATTTATATTTCCTAATAAATATCTAAATGTATTTCTAATTTTACGATAAGACTCAGAATGCTGATCCAAAATAGAATAATCTATTCTTAAATCTTCAGCATAATTTGATGCAGCAACCCAAATTCTTAAAATATCAGCACCATATTTTTTCAAAATATCCTCAGGTGCAATTACATTTCCAAGAGATTTTGACATTTTAAGACCTTTTCCATCCACAACAAACCCATGAGATAATATAGACTCGAAAGGTGCCTTACCTCTTGTTCCACATGACTCTAATAAAGAAGAATGAAACCAGCCCCTATGTTGATCAGAACCCTCTAAATACATTGATGCAGGCCATTTAAGGTCTTTTCTCTTCTCCAATACAAAAGAATGGGTTGATCCACTATCAAACCAAACTTCAACAATATCGCTAAGCTTTTCAAAATCTTCTGCTTTATATTTATCACCTAAAAATTTTTGAGGGTTATCTGAAAACCAACAATCGGAACCTTCTTTCTCATAAATACTCGCAATATTTTCAAATACTCCATCGTCTATTAAAATTTCATTAGACTTTTTATTTACAAATATAGGAAGTGGTACACCCCAAACTCTTTGTCTTGATACACACCAATCTGGCCTTGTCTCGATCATTGATTTTAATCTTTCTTTACCTTTACTTGGATAAAAAGTCGTATCATCTATTGCTTTTAAAGCCTTATTCCTCAGTTTATGACTTTCCATAGAAATAAACCATTGTGGTGTCGCTCTATGAACTAAAGGTGCTTTTGATCTCCAAGAGTGAGGATATGAATGAACTAATTCACCATTTGAAAGAAGTTTATTTTGATCTTTCAATTTTTCAATCACAACTGGGTTAGCCTTAAAAATATGTAAACCCTCAAAAAGAGAAACATTATTTGTATATTTTCCATCATCATCCACTGTCTCAATTGCCTTTATTCCGTTATTCAAACAAAGATTGAAATCGTCAGGTCCATGACTTGGGGCACAATGAACAATTCCTGTTCCTTGTTCAGTGGTTACAAAACGTGCCTCTAACATTGGAATATCATAATCATACCCTAAATCAAAAAAAGGATGCTTACAGATAGTATCTTTTAAATCTCTGCCCTTAAATTTCTTAAGGTTTTTAAATTTTTTAATCTCACAATCTTTTAAAACTGAGCCTAATAATGCCTCAGCGATAACAATTTTTTTATTTTTAAAATTTCCCTCATCATTAATTTGAATTATTACGTAATCTAAGCTTTCATTATATGCTAAGGCTTTATTTGCTGGTATCGTCCAAGGAGTTGTGGTCCATATAACAATATTACAATCGTTAAGTTCTTTGATTTTTGATGATTTAACCGGAAAACAAGTATAGATCGTATCAGATTTATGGTCTTGATATTCAACCTCGGCATCAGCTAATGCAGTTTTTTCCACAGTTGACCATAAAACTGGTTTAAATCCTCTGTAGAGACTTCCTTCTTTTAAAAATTTTCCTAGTTCTCTTACAATTTGTGCCTCTGCATCATAACTCATTGTCGAGTAATAGTTTTCCCAATCACCAACAACACCTAGTCTTTTAAATTGGTCTTTGTGAACCTCTATCCATTTTTCAGCAAACGTTCTGCATTCCTTTCTAAATTCTACAATTGGAACATCATTCTTATTTTTTCTATTTTTTTTGTATTGTTCCTCAATTTTCCATTCGATTGGTAAACCATGACAATCCCAACCTGGAACATAAACAGAGTCTTTGCCATCCATTTGATGGAATTTTACGATAATATCTTTAAGTATTTTATTTAATGCAGTACCCATATGTATATTTCCATTTGCATATGGCGGACCATCGTGAAGGACAAATTTTTCTTGTCCTTTTCTTGAATTCCTCAACTTTTTGTAAAGATCAATTTTTTTCCAAAGTTTTAAAATTTCTGGCTCTCTAATTGGTAAATTAGCTTTCATTGAAAAAGCTGTTTTAGGTAAATTAATTTGGCTTTTACTCATTTCGTTTTTTTTGCAGTTACTAAATCAATTTTAATTTGTTTTTTTAATTGATCTACGTTTTTGAATTTTTTTGCTTTTGGATCATAGGCTTTTCTCTTCTCTTGTAAATTCCAGTTTGGTAATTCTTTAAATTTTTTTTTTACATAATCTTCAGTATCTACAGCATTTAATAATGATATAAATTTTCTTTACCATCTTTTTTAAATACACCGTCAACACAAGCCTCAAAGGTTTCATCAAACCATCGTGCCCAAAAATTTACTTTTTTATTATTTTTAAGCAATTTAAAAATTTCTAAATGTAAACAAAAACGATTTGGACCTGGTTTACCTGTCATTGCGCCTAGCCCATATAAGCCAGTCGCACTGCTTAAGCCACCTTTTGAATTGGTATAACCAATTTTTTGAATTTCTTTATTAACGCAAATAAAGTAAACAACCAGTGCTCTATGAGATATTTTTCTATTTCCTGAATAAGTGTTTTGGTATCTTACTACCGCAAAATGTTTATTGTTATCCTCAGTTATTTTACCTAACTTACTTTGAGGTACAAATTCGAAATGTCCAATTTCCTCTACTTTATTAATATCTGAGATATTCATAGGAATTAATTATTTACTTATAAATTTTTTGAGTAAACAAAAAAAAAGGGCAGTAAAAACTGCCCTTTTAGAATTTTAATTAAGAGTTATTGGGTTACATTCCCATGCCGCCCATTCCTCCCATACCACCCATGCCGCCCATTCCACCAGGCATTCCAGCAGGAGCTGCATCTTTTTCTTCTGGCTTATCAGCTATCATTGCTTCCGTTGTTACTAATAATCCAGAAATTGAAGCTGCATCTTGAAGTGCAGTTCTAACAACTTTAACTGGATCAATAATACCTTTAGCAAACATGTCACAATATTCCTCATTTTGTGCATCATAGCCTTGAGTTTTTTTATTCTGTTCTAACAATTTACCAACTACAACTGAACCATCTACTCCAGCATTTTTAGTAATTTGTCTAATAGGAGCCTCTAATGCTCTTTTCACTAAATCAACACCAGCTTTTTGATCTTCACCTTTAGTTTTGACTTTTTCAAGATCTTGAGCAGCATATAACAAAGCACATCCACCACCTGTTACAATACCTTCCTCAACAGCAGCTCTTGTTGCATTAAGTGCATCTTCAACTCTGTCTTTTCTCTCTTTAACTTCAACTTCTGTAGCACCGCCAACTTTTATTACAGCAACACCACCGGCTAGTTTAGCTAATCTTTCTTGAAGTTTTTCTTTATCATAATCAGATGTAGTTTCATCAATTTGTTGTTTAATTGAAGAACATCTTGCTTCTATATCAGATTTTTTACCACTACCATTTACAATAGTACTATTATCTTTATCAACTTTAACTTTTTTACATGATCCAAGATCATCTAATTTAACGTTTTCAAGTTTAATTCCTAAATCTTCAGAAATTACACTTCCACCAGTTAAGATTGCAATATCTTCAAGCATAGCTTTTCTTCTATCACCAAATCCTGGGGCTTTTACAGCTACTACTTTTAAACCACCTCTTAATTTATTTACAACTAACGTTGCTAAAGCTTCGCCTTCAACATCTTCAGATATAATCATTAATGGTCTGCCAGCTTGTACCACCGCCTCTAAAAGTGGAACCATTGATTGTAGATTTGTTAATTTCTTTTCATGTAAAAGAATAAAAGGATTGTCTAACTCTGTCGTCATTTTATCACTATTCGTAATAAAGTATGGTGATAAATATCCTCTATCAAACTGCATACCCTCAACGACATCAAGCTCTGTTTCAATTCCTTTATTTTCTTCAACTGTAATAACACCTTCATTACCGACTTTTTGCATTGCTTTTGAAATCATACTTCCGATTTCTTTATCGCCATTTGAAGAAATTGTTCCTACTTGAGCGATTTCATCACTATCTTTTACTTTTTTGGCTGAAGAAACTAGGTTTTGTTTTACAACATCTACCGCTGCATCAATACCTCTTTTTACATCCATTGGGTTCATTCCAGCTGTAACATATTTTACACCTTCTTTAACGATCGCTTGAGCTAAAATAGTTGCAGTTGTTGTTCCATCCCCAGCTTCATCATTTGTCTTACTAGCAACTTCCTTAACCATTTGAGCACCCATATTTTCAAATTTATCTTCAAGGTCAATTTCTTTTGCAACTGAAACACCATCTTTTGTAATTCTTGGAGCACCATAAGATTTATCCATCACAACGTTTCTGCCTTTAGGACCTAACGTTACCTTAACAGTATCAGCTAAGATATTTACCCCTCTTATCATTGCTGATCTTGCTTCAGCGTCAAATTTAACAACTTTTGCCATATACTTTCTCCTTTAACTTATATTATTTACTTGAAATACCCATAATGTCTGACTCTTTCATTATGCTGTATTCTTTACCATCAATTTTGACTTCAGTTCCTGACCATTTGCCAAATAAAACTTTGTCTCCAACTTTAACGTCCATTGGAATTTTTTTTCCATCTTCAGTTTTTGCACCACCACCAACAGCAACAACTTTTCCTTCTTGGGGCTTCTCTTGTGCAGTATCTGGTATGATTATTCCTCCAGCAGTTTTTTCGCTGCTATCTAAAACTTCTATTAAAACTCTGTCATGTAACGGTCTAAATTTCATATATTCTCCTATATAAATATGGAGTTCATATAGAGATTGGTAATACTATTTCAAGATATACTTGATATTTAGTTTATTAAAAAAGGTAGGAAATTGTGGATTTTTTGGTTTATAGATTATTTTAATGACTAAAAATTTAGATAAAGATGGTTTTTGCTCCATCGTTGACAATTACCAGCTTTTTTACATCGATTTGTGGGGTGTCATTCATAATGGAATAAATCTTCACAAAGAAGCAATTAAGGTTTTAAAAGAAATTACAAAAAAAGGCAAAGAATACATTCTCCTTACAAATGCCCCAAGACCTAATGAAGTTGTTAAATCCTTTTTAGAAAAAATGGGCATGGAAAAAGAAATAAGAGACCACGTTTTTACATCTGGGCAAGCATCATTAAATTATCTTAAAAAAAATTTATACACCAAAAAATTTTTTCATGTTGGACCACCACGTGATTTTGATTTGTTTGATGACTTTGTTAAAAGCAAGTCAGATAATATTGATGATGGAGAGTACATATTGTGTACAGGGTTATTTGAAAAATTTGGTAAAGATTTGAATTATTATAAAGATTTATTTGAAAACAATGTAGATAAAGAGATGGTTTGTACTAATCCTGACTTAATTGTGGATAGAGGTGATAAAAGAGAACTTTGTGCAGGATCGGTTGCTATGGTTTTTGAAAAGATGGGCGGCAAGGTAGTATATTTTGGCAAACCGTATCCTGAGGTTTATAATCAATCAATTGATAATAAAGGTAAAAAGATTCTTTCTGTTGGTGATAATTTAAATACTGATATTAAAGGTG
>CABZEV010000007.1 GCA_902524865.1 uncultured Pelagibacteraceae bacterium
AACGCAGTTGGGGCAAATGTAGGTTTTGTTGAAATTGAGTCTGATAAAGGCCACGATTCTTTTTTGCTTAATGTTCCAGATTTCTTAAAAGCTTTAAAAAATTTTTTAGATAAATCTTATGCAGAAAAACATTCATGAAACCAGAATATATAATTATTTCAGATTTAATTGAGAAAGATGCAAAAGTTCTTGATGTAGGATGTGATGATGGAACTTTGATGGAATTTTTAAAGACAAATAAAAACGCTAATATCAGAGGAATAGAGATTTCAAAAGAAAAAGTGCAAATCTGTATTGCTAAAGGGCTGTCTGTTATTGAAGGGAATGCAGAATTTGATTTAAAGCAATTTCCAAATGACTCTTTTGAGTATGTTGTTCTTGGGCAAACTTTACAAGCTTTTATAAATCCTGAGATTGTAATTAAAGAGCTTTTACGAGTTGGTAACAAAGCTATAGTAACTATTCCAAATTTTGGGCATTGGAAAGTAAGATTAAATTTGTTATTTAAAGGAACAATGCCAATTACAAACTCTTTACCTCATGATTGGTATAACACACCAAACATTCATATGTGCACGATAAAAGATTTTGTCAGATTTTCTAAGATTATTAACTTTAAAATTTTTAAATCTTTAGCGTTAATTAATGAAAATGTTTCTGATATTAATAACTCAAATCTTATTTTTAAAAATTTATTTGGAGAACTTGGTATATTTTTAATAGAAAAATAAATGAAAATTGAAATTATTAAATGTCTACAGGATAATTATAGCTACTTAATCATTGATGAAGAAAATCAAACCGCTTGTGTCATTGACCCTAGCGAGCCTGTACCAATAATCAATTATCTTGATAATTCAAAAATAAATTTAAAATTCATACTTAATACACACCATCATTACGATCATGTGGGTGGAAATCTTGAATTAAAAAAAAAATATAATTCTAAGGTGGTTGGATTTATTGGAGATAAAAATCGTATACCCGAGATTGATATATCTCTAGAGGACCACCAAATATGGAAACAAGATAATTTTGAGGCAAAAATTTATCATGTTCCTGGTCATACATCTGGACATATCGCTTTTCATTTTTTTAAAGAAAAAAAAATTTTCACAGGTGATACTCTATTCTCTTTAGGGTGTGGCAGAATTTTTGAAGGTACCTACGAACAAATGTATAATTCACTTAAAAAAATTAAATCATTACCAAAAGATACAGAAATTTATTGTGGCCATGAATACACCTTGGAAAACTCAAATTTTTGTATCGCCAATGACTCTGGTAATTTAAAATTAAAAAATAAAATACTAGAGATTAACAAGAAACTTCAGAATGCATTACCAACAATACCAAGTACTTTAGCTGATGAATTAGAATGTAATATATTTCTTAAAGCAAAAGATTTAGAAAGTTTTTCAAAATTGAGAGATTTAAAGGATAATTTTTAGTTAATAGGCTTGACTAAAGAAATGCCCTGACTATATTGCCTGATAAAAAAATCTATTTTATGTCATACGCAGTTATACAATCAGGTGGAAAACAATATAAAGTGAAGTCTGGTGAAATTTTAAAAATTGAAAAATTACCAAATTCAAAGTCCGAAACTAAAATTGAGTTTAATGATATATTGGCATATGGCGATAATAAAGTAATAGAAATTGGTTCGCCAACAATTCAAGGTGCCAAAGTTGAAGCAAACCTAATAAAAAATAGTAAAAATAGAACTGTACTTATTTTTAAAAAGAGGAGAAGACAAAACTCAAGAAGAAAAAATGGTCATAGACAAGAATATTCTATGATTAGAATAAATAAAATTTTTTCAAAAGATGGTAAGATTTTATCTGAGGCTGAGAAGATTTCTAAACCAATAAAAAAAGATTCTGAAAAAAAGGAATTGAGTAAATAAAGGAATAAAATATGGCTACAAAAAAAGCTGGTGGATCATCGAGGAACGGTAGAGATAGTGCAGGCAGAAGACTTGGTGTAAAAAAATATGGTGGTCAATATGTTATTCCTGGCAACATAATTGTTAGACAAAGAGGTACTAAGATATTTCCAGGAGAAAATGTGGGTATGGGTAAAGATCACTCAATTTTTTCAGTAATAAAAGGTAAAGTTGTTTTTAAAAAAACAAAATCCGATAGAACTTTTGTTTCAGTAAAACCCAATTAATATTACAACTCAAAATAGCGTTGTATTATGAAATTCTTAGATCAAGTAAAAATTTATATTAAAGCTGGTAATGGTGGTGATGGCTCTCCAAGTTTTAGAAGAGAAAAATTTATCGAATATGGCGGACCAGACGGGGGCGATGGTGGTAAAGGTGGCTCAGTAATATTAAAAGCTGAGAGAAATTTAAATACTTTAATCGATTTTAGATATCAACAACATCATAAAGCAAAAAGAGGTAATAATGGTGCTGGACAAAACCGGACTGGTAAAAGTGGAGATGATCTCATTCTCAAAGTTCCATTAGGTACTCAGGTTTTTGAAGAAGATAATAAAACCTTAATTTTTGACTTTATAAAAATTGGGGAGGAGTTTGTGGCTGCTGCAGGTGGTAAAGGTGGTTTAGGTAATACTAGATTCAAAAGTTCAACAAATAGAGCTCCAAGAAAATTTACTAAGGGTACTCGTGGTGAAGAATTTACTATATGGCTTCAATTAAAAACAATTGCAGATGTTGGAATAGTAGGGTTACCTAATGCTGGTAAATCAAGTTTACTAGCAGCTATTACTAATGCTAATCCTAAAATTGCAAATTATGAATTTACAACATTAAATCCTAATCTTGGTGTGGCAAGCTATGATGATAAAGAAGTTACAATTGCAGATATTCCTGGATTAGTAGAGGGGGCACATAAAGGAACTGGTTTAGGAATACAATTTTTAAAACATATAGAGAGGTGTAAATCTCTTTTACACATGATCGATATAACTAACGATGATATAAAAAAAAGTTACAATCAGGTAAAAAAAGAATTAAAGAGCTATAGTTCCAAACTTGCAAAAAAAAGAGAGCTTATTGTTTTAAATAAAACCGATTTAATTGACGATAAAGAAATGAAAAAAATTGAGAAAAATTTAAAAAAAATCACTAAATCAGAGATTATTACAATTTCTACAGTAAAGAAGAAATATATTTCCAAAATTAAAGCAAAATTAGTTGGTTATGCATCTTAAAAATTCAAAAATTATAGTAATAAAAATTGGATCGTCACTGATTGTAGATAGTAAAAAAAAGATAAGAAAAAAATGGCTATCTTCTTTTGCTAAAGATATTCAAAAACTAAAATCTAAAAATAAAAAGATTATTATTGTAAGTTCTGGAGCTATTGCACTTGGATGTAAAAAAATGAATTACAATAAATCAAATTTAAAGCTTGATAAAAGTCAAGCAATAGCCTCTGTGGGTCAAATCGAACTTATGAATTTATTTTCTCAAACTTTTTCAAAATTAAAGATTAATATTTCACAAATTTTGCTAACTTTGGATGATACCGAGGAGAGAAGAAGATCAATAAATGCTAAAAGAACATTTGAGAACTTATTTAAGTTGGACTACATACCGATCGTTAATGAAAATGATACTATTGCAACGTCAGAAATAAAATATGGTGATAATGATAGACTTGCCTCTCGGGTTGCACAGATAACTAATGCTGATACTTTAATATTATTATCCGATGTAGACGGTCTTTTCACAAAAAATCCAAAATTATTTAAAAACGCAAAATTAATAAAAAAAGTGAGTAATCTAGACAAAGATATGAAAAAAATTTACATAAAAGGGGTAACAGAGTTTGGTAAGGGTGGGATGAATACCAAAATTGAAGCTGCTAAGATTTGTAATTTGGCAGGATGTAATATGATTATTGCAAACGGATTATATTTAAATCCAATACAACAAATTGAAAAAAAGAATATTTGTACTTTATTTGAGTCAAGAATATCTAAATTACATGCACGAAAAAAATGGATAATAAGTTCTATTTCACCAAAGGGGACTCTTGTCATAGATGATGGTGCTAAAAAAGCACTAGTTGATGGTAAAAGTTTATTGGCAGCAGGGATTATTAATTTATCAGGGAAATTTAACAAAGGTGATCATATAAAGATTCTAGATACTAAAAACAAAGAATTTGCGAGAGGTCTAAGCTCTTTTTCTTCTGAAGAAATAAATAAGATAATGGGTTGTCACTCAAATGAGATTGAAAAAAAACTTGGATACATAACAAAATCTGAAGTTGTTCATAAAGATGATATGGTCGAGGTTTAATGCAAAAGCTACTAACTGATATCGGAAAAAAATCAAAAAAAGCAATTAATAAAAGGTTAAGTACAAAAAAAAAGGACAAAGTTCTAAAAGATTATCGTCTTCTAATCTTAAAAAACAAAAAATTAATAATTAATGAAAATAAAAAAGATATTAAGAATGCCTACAAAAAAGGTATTAAAAATAACTTAATCCAAAGATTAATATTAAATGACAAAAAAATAGTTGCGATAACCAATTCTATAAAAAAAATTATTAGTTTAAGGGATCCTACAAATGTCATTTTAGAAAAATGGAAAAGGCCAAATGGTTTAGTAATATCAAAAGTATCTATACCTATTGGTGTAATTGGCGTTATATACGAAAGTAGACCCAATGTTACAGCAGATGTTGCATCTTTATGTTTTAAGTCTGGGAATGCTGTCATTTTAAAAGGTGGATCTGAAGCTTATTATTCTAATCTTATTCTCACAAAATTCTTTAGAAAATCACTAAAGAAAAATAATGTTGATGAAAATTTTGTTCAGTTTTTAAAACTCAAAAAAAGAAGTGTTGTTGATTTTCTTCTACAAAAAATGAGTAAATTTATTGATGTAATAATTCCAAGAGGTGGGAAAGGTTTAGTTAAAAAAGTACAGGATTTATCATCTGTTCCAACAATTGGCCATTTGGAAGGTGTTTGTCATTCTTATGTAGATAAAAATGCAAATCCTAAGATTGCGAATAAAGTAGTTCAAAATGCTAAAATGAGGAATACCGCAATATGTGGAGCAACCGAAACAATTCTTTTACACGAAAAAATAATCAAGAAATTTGGAAATAAAATTTTAAAAAATTTAGAAGAAAATGGATGTAAAATTATTGGTGATAATAAGATAAGAAAGCTTTATGATAAAAAAATTCAGAAAGCTTCGATAAAAGATTGGACAAAAGAATATTTATCACCTGTTGTATCTGTGAAATCAGTAAAAAATATAGATGAGGCTATAGCGCATATTAACAAATATGGAACCATGCATACGGATTGTATTATTACTCAAAACAAAAAAGCAGCAAAAAAATTTTTAAATGAGGTGAAAAGTTCAATAGCTATGCACAATACTTCAACACAATTTGCAGATGGAGGTGAATTTGGGTTTGGTGGCGAGGTGGGAATCTCAACCAACACACTTCCACCTAGAGGTCCCGTAGGACTTAATCAACTTATTTCATATAAATATCAAGTCACCAGCAGAGGCCAAGTAAGGAAGTAATTTGAATTTAAAAAAAAAAAGAATTGGAATTTTAGGTGGTTCATTTGATCCTGCTCACAATGGTCATCTAGCTATATCTAAAGAAGCAGTAAAAAGATTTAAACTTGAAAAGATTATATGGGCCATTACAAAAAAAAATCCTTTTAAAATAAAAAGTTCTTTAAGCCTGCAATCTAGAATTAAAAGATGTAAAAAGATTATTAAAAAAAATAAATTTATTGAGGTCAAATTTTATGAAAATAAAATTAAATCAAATAAAACAATAAATCTAATAAATTACTTCAACAAAAATAAAAAAAATGAAATTTTTTTCTTAATGGGTGCAGATAATTTAGTTAATTTCCATAAATGGCATAAATGGAAACAAATTTCAGAAAAATGTAATATCTTAGTTTTTGATAGATATGGATATAAGAAAAAATCATTAAATTCTAAGACATATAAAACCCTTAAAAGTGAGAAATTTAAATTTGTTTATTTTAATAAAGTCAATATTTCGTCTTCTCAATTAAGGAAAATTTGATAGTCTAAATTTAACTAATGGATAAAATTTCAGATCTTAAAAATTCTATCATCAAAACATTGGATATTAACAAGGCTCAAGACATAATAAGCATAGATCTTAAAGACAAAAGTTCTATGGCTGATTTTATGATTATTGCGAGCGGCACTTCATCTAGGCACATACAATCTTTATCCGAGCAAGTTTTGGAAAAATTTAAAGATAATGGCATAAAAAATTCAAAAATTGAGGGCGCAGATAGTAGTGAATGGAAATTAATTGATGGTATAGACTTAATTGTTCATATTTTTCACCCAGAAAAAAGAAAATTTTATGAACTTGAAAAAATGTGGTCTGAGCTAATACCTAAAGAAAAATTAATTATTTAATGAAAAAAGTATTAACATTATTTTTATTTTGTTTTCTATTTCAGCAAGTGAATTCTGCTGAAAATGATATTTACAAAAAAATTGATTTATTTGGAGAAGTGCTTGAAAAAATCAATAGAGAATATGTAGATGAAATTAATCAATCTGAAAGTATGGACTCTGCAATCAATGGCCTTCTACAATCTCTTGATCCTTACTCGGCATACATGTCTCCAGAAATATTTAATGAAATGCAGACTGAGACTAGTGGTGAGTTTGGGGGTCTTGGTATTGAGGTGAGTATGGAGTCAGGTGTTGTAAAAGTCATTTCTCCTATAGATGACACGCCAGCATCTAAAGCAGGGATTAAAGCAGGCGACTATATTGTTAAAATTAATGATGTTCAAGTTCAGGGCAAATCTCTCAGCGAAGCTGTTGATTTAATGAGGGGGCCAGTTGGATCAGGAATTGAACTCACAATTCGAAGACGTGGGGAGAGAAAAGCTCTAATATTTAATGTTGTAAGAGAGATTATACAAATTCAATCCGTTAAAGCTGACATTTTAGAAAAAAGTATAGGTTATTTAAGACTAACTTCGTTTAATGAAAATAGTGGCAAACAAATAGAAAGAGAAATTAAAAAATTAGAAAAAAATAAAGATGTTAAGTCATACATTTTAGATTTAAGAAACAATCCTGGCGGACTACTTTCTCAAGCAATAAAAATCTCCGACTTTTTTTTAGATAATGGAGAGATCGTATCCACAAAAAGTAGAAAACCTTCTGAAAATAGAAAATGGTTTGCAAAAAAAGGTGACCTTACAAATGGAAAAGTATTGATTGTTCTTATTAATTATGGATCGGCTTCAGCATCAGAAATAGTTGCAGGAGCCCTTAAAGATCACAAAAGAGCAATTTTATTAGGTGAAAATAGTTATGGTAAAGGCTCAGTACAATCGATCATCCCCCTTAAAAATGATGGAGCAATTAGGCTCACAGTAGCTAAATATTATCTTCCTTCCGGAAAATCTATTTCTGAGGTTGGTGTACTCCCAGATATAGAGGTTAGTGAGGAAAATGATGAATTCAGAATTAAAACTGAAACCGACAATCAGTTAGAATACGCTATTAAACTTCTCAAGGGCTAATATGGAGGAAAAATTCAGAAATCTGCCACTTAGAAGTGGAGTGGGAATTGTTGTCCTTAACAAGGATAATAAAGTTTTTGTCGCAAAACGAATAGACAATCCTAAGAATTTTTGGCAAATGCCACAGGGTGGAGTAGATGACGGAGAAGATTTTTTAGCCGCTGCATATAGAGAATTAGAGGAGGAAACTAGTATAAAGAATGTAAAGCTTGTGAGAGAAATTGAAGGCACAATTACCTACGAACTGCCAAAAAATTTATTGGGTATTATTTGGAAAGGTAAATATAAGGGACAAAAACAAAAATGGTTTTTAATGAGATACCTGGGTAAAGATGAGGATATAAATATTAAAACAAATAAACCAGAATTTTTAGAGTGGAAATGGATAGAATTAGATAAAATAACTGAAGTGGTAGTGGATTTCAAATATCATGTATATAAAATACTTAAAGAAAAAATAAAAATAATAATTAATTAATAGACTTTAAAGTTTCAACTTTTTGATCAGCTAAATATTTCAATTGATCACTAATTTCAGGTTTATTAGATTCTTCCTCTGCATTTTTTAGTAATTCCTGTAATTTATCTCTCTCAATATCTTTTAAATTTAGGATGTAGCTAGTTAAAATGGATAAAGTATTATTTTTAAATTCGATAATCCCGTCCTCAACATAATACTTTTCATCACCAGATTTTGATTGAATGGTAATAATACCTGGTTTTAAAAATGAAATTATAGAAATATGATCTTTCAGTATACCCATTTCTCCTTCAAATGCAGGAACAACTACCTCACTAACATCCTCTTTGGATAAGAAGGATTTCTCTGGATTAACTATTTCTATCTTAAATTCATCACTCATTAAGCTGCTGCATCTTTAGACATTTTTTCTGCTTTTTCGATAGCTTCTTCAATGGTTCCAACCATATAAAATGCTGCTTCTGGAAGATGATCATATTCACCCTTGCAAATTGCATCAAAACCTTTAATTGTTGACTCTAAATCAACAAGTTTTCCAGGTGATCCTGTAAATACCTCAGCCACAAAAAAAGGTTGAGATAAAAATCTTTGAATTTTTCTAGCTCTTGCTACAACTAATTTATCTTCCTCAGATAATTCATCCATACCTAAGATAGCTATAATATCTTGCAATGATTTATAGGTTTGTAATATTTTTTGGACTTCACGAGCTACTCGATAATGCTCATCACCAACAATTCTAGGATCAAGTATTCTTGAAGTTGAGTCTAAGGGGTCAACTGCAGGATAGATACCTATTTCAGCTATTTGTCTTGAAAGTACAGTTGTTGCATCCAAATGAGCAAATGAAGTTGCTGGCGCAGGATCCGTTAAATCATCAGCAGGCACATAGATTGCCTGTACTGATGTGATTGAGCCTTTATTAGTTGTAGTAATTCTCTCTTGTAAATTTCCCATATCAGTTGCTAAAGTTGGCTGATAACCCACTGCAGATGGTATTCTTCCTAATAATGCTGATACCTCAGAGCCTGCTTGAGTAAACCTAAATATGTTATCAACGAAAAAAAGAACATCTTGTCCCTCTTGGTCTCTAAAGTATTCTGCAACAGTTAATCCTGTAAGTGCTACTCTTGCTCTCGCTCCTGGAGGTTCATTCATTTGTCCATAAACTAAAGCAGCTTTAGAACCAGGACCCTCAGACTTTATTACTCCTGACTCCATCATTTCATGGTAAAGATCATTTCCCTCTCTAGTTCTTTCACCTACACCAGCAAAAACTGAAAAGCCACCATGAGCTTTAGCAACATTGTTGATTAATTCCATAATCAAAACAGTCTTTCCAACACCCGCACCACCGAACAAACCTATCTTTCCTCCTTTTGCGTATGGAGCTAAAAGATCAATTACTTTGATACCAGTTACAAGTATTTCTGTTTCTGTGGATTGATCATTAAATTCTGGAGCTGGTCTGTGAATCGGCCAATTTTCCCTCGTTTTTACTTCTCCTCGTTCATCTATCGGTTCCCCAACAACATTTATAATTCTTCCTAAAGTTTCAGGTCCTACTGGCACTTTAATTGGTGCATTAGTATTTATCACCTCATCACCTCTTTTTAACCCCTCAGTAGCATCCATCGCAATAGTTCTTGCAGTAGACTCTCCTAAATGTTGTGCTACTTCAAGCACTAATCTGTTATTGCCATTTTTACATTCTAAAGCTGTCAAAATTTCTGGTAAATCACCCTCAAACTTTACATCAACAACTGCACCTATAACTTGTGTTATTATTCCTTTATTCATAATTATAAACTTTCTGCTCCTGATATTATTTCTATTAGTTCCTTTGTAATTGCTGCTTGACGACTTCTATTATATTTAATTGTAAGTTTGTCAACCATTTCACCTGCATTCCGAGTTGCATTATCCATCGCGCTCATTCTTGCACCTTGTTCGCTAGCTGAATTTTCTAACATCGCTTTGAATATTTGTGTCGAAATATTTTTTGGTAATAAATTATCTAGAATTTCATCTTCATCTGGTTCAAATTCGTAGTTATCTTCAGAATTGTCTTGATTATCGTTTTTTGTATTTAATGGAATAATCTGTTGAGCCTGTGGTATTTGAGTTATTACATTTTTAAATTGATTATAAAAAATAGTGCAAATATCAAATTCCTCTTTTTCAAACTTTTCAATAATTATTTTTCCAACTTTTTCAGCATCAAAATAATTTGCATTTTTTGATTTTTTAAAGGAGATGTTCTCAATAATTTTATTTCCATAAACTCTTTTCAACTGATCATTTCCTTTAGAACCAACTGTAATAATCTTTAATTTCTTACCTTCTTTATTTAACTTGGCGAAGTAACTTTTAGCTTTTTTAATTATATTTGCATTAAAACCTCCACATAAACCCCTGTCTGACGTTAACACTACACAAAGATGAACTTGTTCTTTTCCTGTGCCTGATAGTAATTTAGGAGCTGTTTCTTTATCAGAGATACCACTGGATAAATTTAAAATTATATTATTCATTTTTTCAGAATATGGCCTTCCTTTTTCTGCACTCTCTTGAGCTCTTTTTAGTTTAGATGCAGCTACCATTTTCATAGCTTTTGTAATTTTTTGTGTAGATTTTACACTTGTTATTCTTTTTTTTAAATCATCCAAACTAGCCATAAATTAATTAAGATTTAAAGTTTTTCTTAAGATTGGTAATTACTTCAATTAAAGTTTTTTCAGTTTCTTCCTCTAACTTACCAGAACTTAAAATAGATTGTATTAACTCTGGTTTATCAGATTTGCATCGTTCAATAATTCTATTCTCAAAGTCAGCAATATCTTTTAAATCAATATCATCTAAATACCCTTTTACTCCACAAAATACAGATATCACCTGTTCAGCAACAGTCATTGGTGAATATTGTTTCTGTTTTAATAACTCAGTTAATTTCGATCCTCTATTTAAAAGCTGTTGAGTTGAGGCATCTAAATCAGATCCAAATTGAGCAAAAGCTGCCATTTCTCTATATTGTGCCAATTCAAGTTTCATTGATCCTGATACTTTTTTCATAGCTTTTGTTTGCGCAGCTGAACCAACCCTAGAAACAGATAATCCAACATTAATCGCTGGTCTTATACCTTGGTTAAATAACTCAGTTTCTAAAAAAATTTGTCCATCGGTAATTGAAATTACATTAGTTGGAATATAAGCAGAAACGTCTCCACCTTGAGTTTCAATGATAGGAAGAGCTGTTAATGAACCTCCGCCGTGTTCATCGCTTAATTTAGCAGCCCTTTCCAGTAATCTACTATGAAGATAAAATACATCGCCTGGATATGCTTCTCTGCCTGGTGGTCTTCTTAATATAAGTGACATTTGTCGGTAGGCAACTGCTTGTTTTGATAAATCATCATAAATAATTAGAGCATGCATTCCATTATCTCTAAAGTATTCTCCCATTGCACACCCCGTGTAAGGAGCCAAAAATTGAAGTGGAGCTGAGTCTGATGCTGTTGCTGCTACTATAGTTGTATATTCCATTGCACCAGCTTCTTCTAAAGTTTTTTGAATTTGTCTTACAGTTGATCTTTTTTGACCAACCGCAACATAAATACAATAAAGTTTTTGTTTTTCATCTCCGGACTCATTAATCTTTTTTTGGTTGATAATTGTGTCAACTGCGACTGCAGTTTTACCAGTTTGACGATCTCCAATAATTAATTCTCGTTGACCTCTTCCAATCGGAACTAGACTATCAATTGATTTTAAACCTGTTTGCATTGGTTCGCTTACAGACTGTCTTGGAATGATACCGGGAGCCTTAACTTCAACTCTACTTTTTTTTACACTTTTGTCTAATGGTCCTTTTCCATCAATTGGATTTCCCAACCCATCTACGACCCTTCCTAATAATTCTTTTCCAACAGGGGTATCGACAATACTTCCAGTTCTTTTTACTACATCTCCTTCTTTAATGTTTCGATCATCTCCAAAAATTACAACACCTACATTTTCACTTTCCAAATTTAAAGCCATACCTTTTGATCCATCAGAAAATTCTACCATTTCACCAGCCTGAACATTATCTAGTCCATAAATTCTAGCTATACCATCTCCAACTGATAAAACTTGACCAACCTCAGAAATTTTAGTTTTTTCTCCAAAATTTTTGATTTGTTCTTTTAATATTTTTGTGACTTCTGAAGGATTGATATCCATATTACGCCTCTATCATTCTATTTTCAATTTGTTGTAATTTACTTTTTATGGAAGTATCAATCATAGTACTTCCAACTTGCACAATCAAACCTCCAATTAAACTTTCATCTTGTTTATAACTCAACTTAATTTTTGATTTAAAATTGTTTGATAGCTCATCTGTAATTTTTTTAATCTCATCTTGAGTTAAGGATTTTGCGGATTTAATTTCAGCTTTTAACTCACCTCTTTTCTCAGAACATGTTTGAATAAAACTTTTTAAAATTTTTTTAGTATAAAAATATCTTCTTTTTAAAATTAAAAAATTTAAAAAATTTCTAAATAAATTTTCTAATTTAAAGTTATTAGAAATCTTATTATTAATATCTGTTAAAATATTTTGACCTAAAGATGGGTCCTTTAAAAAATTATTAAACTCTTTGCTTTGATCGATTAAGTTTAGATATGCCACAGAATTTTCTTCAACTTGGGAAAGTAAATTTGCTTCTTCGGCAAGTTCGTATAAAGCCAAAGAATATCTACTAGCAGAAGTGCTGGAAAACTCTTTATTTTTACTCAAATTAATACCTATTAAATATTGAAGATTTATTAATAACTCGAGTTAATTAACACATGACCAATTGGTCTTCAAGTAACACGTTTGTCAAAAAAAGCAGTTTTTTTTGATTAATTGAAGTTTATTGGATCAACATCAACTGAAAGTTTTATTCCCGAGGTAAATTTATATTTTGGTATTAATTTTGCCAATGAATTCTGTAATTTTAATGTTTTAAGCCCTCTTATTAAAAGCCTAATACGATATTTTCTCTTCAATCTAAATATAGGAGCACTCACTGGACCTAATATTTTTCCATTAATCTTATTTTCTAAAAATAATTTAAATTTTAAGGCCTCTTTTTCTAATTCATTTTCATTATTACCAGTCAAAATTAAAGAGATAAATCTTTGAAAAGGGGGAAGATTATTTATTTTTCTAATTTGAATTTCTTTTTCCAGAAAATTTTCGGGATTTTTGTTAGTAATATCTGAAATCATATTGTTATTTGTATTATAAGATTGAAAATAAATTGTAGCTGATTTTCCAGTTCTGCCTGCTCTCCCCGACAATTGATGATAAAGTTGTAAATTTTTTTCTGCGCTTCTTAAATCATGGCCATTAGATGATAAATCAATATCTATTACTACAATACAATTTAAATTTGGAAAATGAAACCCCTTTGAAATTAATTGAGTGCCAACTAAAATTTCAATTTCATTATTTGTGATTTTTTCTAACTTATCCTTTGAACTTTTTTTATTCATAGTGTCACTAGAAAAAATTTCTACTATTCTATTAGGAAATTTTTTTTTTACTTCTTCAGAAATTCTCTCTACACCTGGACCGCTAAATATAAATTCACATTTTACATCTTTTTTACAATTTCTCTCTAAATAAGTTTTGTATCCACAATAATGACATAATAAATTTTTCTTTCTCTTATGATAAACTAAATTTATTGAGCAATTTGGACATGAAAATGTATTATAACATTTTTTACATAACACATTAGGTGAAAATCCCCTCCTATTTAAAAAAAATAAGATTTGATCCTTTTTTTTTAAATGAACATTTACTTTTTCAATAATTTCATTTGATATCCAAGATTGTTTTTCCATCTTTGCATTATTTAAATCAATTACTTCATGGTTAGGCAGAGATGCGTTTTGATATCTATTTTCTAGCCTTGAAAATTTGTATTTTTTTTTTTTTATATTCTGAAAAGTCTCAACTGATGGAACAGCTGTTATCAAATTTATAGGTATATTCTCAAAAGATGCTCTTGAAATTGCCATATCACGTGCATTATAAATTATACCTTCATCTTGTTTGTATGACTGATCGTGTTCCTCATCGACGATTATTAATCCTAATTTTTTAAATGGTAAAAAAAGTGCAGATCTTGCGCCAATAACAACTCTTATTTTTCCTGTTACTATACCACTCCAAATTATTTCTTTATTTTTTTTTGATATACCAGAATGCCAGATTGCTGGTTCTATACCAAAAAATTCTAAAAATTTTTTTTCAAACTGATTAGTTAAACCAATCTCTGGTAGCATAATTAAACCTTGATGACCCTTTTTTAAAACAGCTTTTAAAGCTTCAAAATAAACTATTGTTTTTCCAGATCCAGTAGTACCTTGCAATACATGAACATTAAAATTTCGATTTGAATTATTTATTTCATTTAGAGAGATTTTCTGATCTTTTGTTAGCCGAAATAAATTTTTTTTTTTTTCAATTTGAAATACTTTATAAAATTTATCTTCAAATTTCCCTACAGGTTTGCCACTTAATAAAGTCATTTTTAAAGCCATACCCTTAGATATAAGATTGTATTCGGAAAACCAGTTTAAGAAATTTAAAGTTTTTATATTAAGTTTTGGAATATCTAGTTTCTTGATTATTTTTTTTATCCTAAAATTTTTTTCATTTTTTTTTTCGAATTCATTCCATACAACTCCAATCTTTCTTGAAGTACCAAAGGGTACCTCTACAAAATCTCCTATACTTAAATTTAAGTTACTTTCATATGTGAAAGGATGATTGAAAATATTAGGCAAAAGAATCGGAAATTGCATAGTTTATTATATAACAACTTAAAAATATTTATTATTTAGTTTTACTTTTTTGAAGTTTTTAAAAAGTCTAAAACTAAAAGACCATTGGAAAAGTTGTATGTATGTGTGCCTTCAATATCTTTAAAAAAATTAGGTGTAACTTCAAATTTACTATTTTCTTTATAATTATCTTCATTCAATTCTTCAATTTTTGCTACTCCTAATGACTCGCCATATCTATTGAAACCAGGTTTTTGATAAACTCTATAAAAATTATCATCTTCAATTATTAATCCAGCATTTCTTGCAAAAAAAGGATCAAATATTACTGGATTTTTTTTATGAGCTTCCCATTTATCAGAAAAAATGTTTTCACTGCTAAAAATATGTAGTTGGGAGTCGTGATCCTCAAGTTTGCTGTTTGATAAATTTGTTAATAACCACCATCTTTTATCTTTATAAAAAATATTAGTATCAACTGCAGAAACATTTTTGATCAATGTTTTTGCAAATTTCCACTTAAGTGGAAATTCAATACATTTATATAATCTTATTTCATTAGCCTCATGGGTATCTGGGCACATATAGAGATCTTTATTGTAAGAAAATAAAAATGGATAAGAAAGATGAAAACTTTCCTCTAAAGCAACACCAATTTCTTTACAAGAGACTTCATTTATTTCGTAGACTGAAATAAATCCTTTTTTTTTTTTTTTATCAAAATCCTCTACAAAACAATAATGATTATTGTCTTTTTTAACAACAAAAGGATCTGCTAAATATCTATTTGGAGGATTTGGAATGG
The DNA here is from genome assembly GCA_902524865.1 of uncultured Pelagibacteraceae bacterium. Taxonomy (GTDB): domain Bacteria; phylum Pseudomonadota; class Alphaproteobacteria; order Pelagibacterales; family Pelagibacteraceae; genus Pelagibacter. Next base: position 15,659 of record CABZEV010000007.1, read on the forward strand.
TCTTTGCTTCGGAAAGATTTATATTTTTCCAATCGGAGCTAAATTTATAAGCAATATTCCATTGATAATTATTATAAAAAATTTCATTTAAAATTTTTATAAAAATATTTTTTAAAGTGTACAAAATATATAATATCGAAATATATATTGATGGTAATGAATAAATTGGGCCAACAGATTGTTTTTCATTCTTAAAATTTATAACAGAAGTATCTGATGTTAAATTTTCTATAACAAAATGCAGAAAAATGTTTGATTTTTCAAAAAGATTGATAAGATTTAATGTGTAGATCCAATGTGTTGTAAAATATCCCTTAAATAAAACTTTTCCATTATCAAGCTCATTTCCCAATCTTTGAATTATAAAACCAGTTCTTGCATCTTTATTTATAATCTCCCAAAATCCAGGTGGTCCACCACGATAAAAATTGTTATCCCCATGATGAAATGAAATAATACCGTTTTTACACAGATTTAAAATTTCACCTTTTAAAATTCCAGATCCACCACGTATTAAAAGATTAAGATTTAATGATCTTATTTTTTGTAAATCTGTTTGATTATAACTATAAAAAATTCCATTCTCTGAAATATTTGGTTGGACTTCAATTTCTTTTAAATTAAATTTTTTTAAGGAGTGTACTTTAAAAAAATTCGAGAATTTATCATTCCGCTTAAGTATTATTTTTTCTAAATCTATTATTACCTTAAATCCAGCTGCAGCAATGAATTTTTTTAAGCCTCTTTTTTTAATATATTCTAATGATTTTTTTAAAAGATTTATATTTTCTTGTTTGTCTTTTTTTTGAACTATAAGATGACTTATCTCGTAATTATTTGAATTTTTTGATGCTTCAATAAAATCAAAAATTTGTTTCGATGAGTTTAGGCTATCAACAATTATACCTACCCTGGCTTTTTCCATTATTTTTTACCAAAAATTTATCAATTAAGAGTGTATAGCTCTTTTGTCTACTGATAAAGCTGCTTCTTTTACTGCTTCTGAAAAAGTAGGATGAGCATGACATGTACGCGCTATATCTTCTGAACTTGCTCCAAACTCCATCGCAATTCCAATCTCAGCAATTAATTCTCCAGCGTGTGGACCTATTAAGTGTGCTCCCAATACTTTATCAGTTTTTTCATCAGCAAGAATTTTTACAAAACCCTCGGTGTCATCAATGGCTTTTGCTCTAGAGTTAGCCATAAATGAAAATTTTCCAATTTTATAATTTATTTTCAGTTCTTTTAATTGTTCCTCTGTTTTTCCAATAGAGGCAACTTCTGGACTAGTATAAATCACACCAGGGATAGTATCATAGTTAACATGGCCTGATTGACCTGCTATATTTTCTGCAACTGCAATTCCCTCATCCTCAGCTTTATGAGCCAACATAGGACCACTAATTACATCTCCTATCGCATAAATATTATTTTGATTAGTTTTAAAATTTTTGTCAGTTTTTACCCTCTTTTTTTCATCTAATTCCACACCAATTTTTTGAAGATTTAGTCCCTCCGTATTTGGCTTTCGACCAACAGATATTAATACTACATCACATTCAAAATCTTTTTTGGTACCATTTTTGTTTAAAGTTGAGACAATTGCATTATCGTTAATCTTTTTAATTTCCTCTACTTTATGCTGCATATGAAAATTGATTCCTTGTTTTTTTAAAATTTTCATAAACTCACTGGATATCTCTTTATCCATGCCTGGTGTTATATGGTCTAAAAACTCAACTACATGGACTTCTGCACCAAGTCTAGACCATACTGATCCCATCTCTAAACCTATGTATCCTCCACCAACAACAACCATTTTTTTAGGGACTTGCTCTAATTTAAGTGCTCCAGTGGATGAAACAATTACTTTTTCATCAATTTCAATTCCTGGCAATGAAACTGGAATTGAACCAGTTGCAATTATAGTATTTTCAGTTTGTACAATTGTCTCTTTATTATCTTTATCTTTGATAACAATATCATTTTTAGATTTGAAACTTCCGGAGCCTTTAAAATAAGTGACTTTATTTTTTTTAAGAAGAAACTCCACTCCTTTGGTCAAAATTGTAACTGCTTTGTCCTTATTTTTCATCATTTTTGACAAGTTTAATTTTACCTCACCAATTTCAATTCCTTTATTTGATAAACTCTGTGTGTTATGAAACTCTTCAGATAAATTTAATAAACTTTTAGAAGGAATACATCCAACATTCAAACAAGTACCACCTAGTGAACCTCTAGATTCTATACATGCAGTTTTAAGGCCTAATTGTGCCAATCTTATTGCGCAAACATAACCTCCAGGTCCTCCACCAATTACTACTGCTTGAAATTTATCTATCATTTAAATATCCAAAAATAGCCTTCTTGGTTCCTCTAAATTTTCTTTGATCATTTTTAAAAAGGAAACAGACTCTTTACCATCAACAATTCTATGGTCGTATGATAACGCTAAGTACATTATAGGTCTGATCTTAATTTCTCCATCAACAACGATAGGTCTATCAACTATATTGTGCATACCTAAAACACCTGATTGTGGAAGATTAAGAATAGGGGTTGAAAGCATTGAACCATAAACACCTCCATTACTGATGGTGAAAGTTCCACCTTGAAGATCTTCAATCGTCAATTTTCCATTTTTTGCTTTTTCAGAAATTTCTTTAATATTTTTTTCAATATCTGCAAAAGACAATTCATCTGCATTATTTAGGACTGGTACGACCAATCCTTTTTCAGTGCCAACTGCAAAACTTATATTATAATAATTTTTATAAACAATTGTATCACCTTCAATTTCAGCGTTTATCGCTGGGAAATTTTTTAATGCTACTATACTTGCTTTAACGAAAAAGGACATGAAACCCAATTTTACACCATAGCGATTTTGAAAATCATCTTGATTTTCTTTTCTCATCGCCATTACATTTGACATATCAACTTCATTAAATGTTGTCAGTAGGGCTGCATTATCCTGTGCTTGTTTTAATCTCTTAGCAATGGTTTGTCTTAATCTGGTCATCTTAATTCTTTCCTCTTGACCATATTTTATTTTTCTTTCAGATGGAGGAGGATTGACACCCATTAAATCTATTAGATCACCTTTTAAAACTCTGCCATCTTTACCTGAACCTTTGACAGAGCTGATATCTATCTTGTTTTCAGTTACAATTTTTCTTACTGCTGGGGACAAAGTTTCATCGATTTTTGTTTCAACTTCTACTTTTAAAGACTCTACCTCTTTTGTAAGAACTAACGGTTTTTCTTCCTCAACATTGTCTTGAAAAACTTCCATCTTTTCATCTTTATCATCTTCGTCTATCAAATTATCTTTATCAACTTTCACAGTTGGTTGTATCTTTTTAATTTCCTGGTTTTCTTTTGACTTAGTTTCACTCTCTGAAACGGATCCTAAATCAGCACCAACTTCAACGACTGATCCATTTTTTGAATTTATTTTTGTAAGAACACCAGATACTGGAGAAGGAACTTCTAAATTTACTTTATCAGTTTCCAGTTCAACAAGTGGTTCGTCAACCCCAACGGAGTCGCCTTCATTTTTTAACCACTTAGAGACAGTTGCCTCTGTGATACTTTCCCCAAGAACTGGAACTAATATCTTTTCACTCATTAATATTTATTCAAAAACTTTCTTTATAATTTCTTGTTGTTGAGAAATATGTCTCTTGGCATATCCTGTTGCAGGTGATGCGTCTGGACTTCTTCCAATATAAGAAATTATACTATTCTTAGCCTTTATGTTATCTAATGTCCATTGGATATAATCTCTGACTGAAAACCAAGCACCCATATTTTTAGGTTCTTCTTGACACCAATAAAATTTTGCATTTTTAGCATACGGTTTGAGCTCATTAGCAAGTGCTTTTACAGGAAAAGGATAGAGCTGTTCAATCCTATATAACACTACGTTGTCTTTTTTTATTTTTTCTCTTGCTTCAAGTAAATCAAAGTAAACTTTTCCAGAGCAAAGAATCACTTTTTCAATTTTTTTTGGTTTTTTTAGTTTAATGAATCCTTTTACTTTCGGATCAATAGCATGATCCCATAAAACTCTATGAAATGAATTTTTTTTACTTAAATCATCCAAATTAGAAACACAATGTTTATGACGTAATAATGATTTAGGTGTCATGATAATTAATGGTTTTCTAAAATCTCTATGCATTTGTCTCCTTAAAGCATGGAAATAATTTGCAGGAGTTGTACAATTCATGACTTGCATATTATCATTTGAACATAATTGTAAAAACCTTTCTAGCCTAGCTGATGAATGCTCAGGTCCTTGACCCTCATATCCGTGTGGTAACAACATTACTAAACCAGAGGCTCTTAACCATTTTCGTTCACCAGAAGCTACGAATTGATCGATAACTACTTGCGCGCCATTAGCAAAATCTCCAAATTGAGCCTCCCAGATAGTGAGTGTATTAGGTTCAACCAAACTATATCCGTATTCAAATCCTAGAACAGCTAATTCCGATAAAAAACTATCTACTATTTCAAAATTTTTTTGTTTATTAGAAATATTATTTAAAGGGATATATCTCGAATTATCGATTTGATTTCTTAAAACAGAATGCCTTTGACTAAATGTCCCTCTTCCTGAATCTTGACCTACAAGTCTTACTGGATAACCTTCCTCCAATAGTGACCCAAAAGCTAAGGACTCCGCAGTGGACCAATCTATGCCTTTACCATTAGAAACTGAAACTTTACGATTTTCTAAAATTTTTGTAATTGTTTTGTGAATGTTTATTTCAGTTGGTATTGTATTTATTTTATCAGAAATATTTCTTAATTTTTTGGTGTCAGAGCCTGTTACTCCTCTTTTGTCTTTTCCTCGCTCTGGTCTATATCTTGACCATGTTCCCTCAAACCACTCTATTTTTGGTTTATAATTTTTTGCATTTTTAAATTGGTCATCTAATAGATCTTTAAATTTTTTAATGGAATTATTTAAGTAATCATTTGTAATTGATCCTTCACTTACCAGTTTTTCACCATAAACTTTGATAGTTGAAGGATGAGATCTTATCTTTTTATACATCAAAGGCTGAGTAAATGAAGGCTCGTCGCCCTCATTATGTCCAAATCTTCTATAACAAATCAAATCAATGACAACGTCTCTATTAAATTTTAATCTAAAGTCTGTTGCAACTCTTGCTGCATAAACAACCGCTTCCGGATCGTCACCATTCACATGAATAATTGGTGCTTCAACCATTTTCGCTATATCAGATGGATATGGCGAAGATCTTGCAAATCTTGGACTTGTTGTAAAACCTATTTGATTGTTTATTATAATATGAATTGTACCACCAGTGTTGTGTCCGGGAAGACCAGACATTGCAAAACATTCAGCAACCACTCCTTGTCCAGCAAAGGCTGCATCTCCATGAATTAGAATTGGAATTACTTTTTTCCTATCTTTGTCTTTATGAAAAAATTGTTTCGCCCTAGTTTGTCCTAGAACGACTGGATTAACTGCCTCTAAATGTGAAGGATTATCTGTTAAACTCACATGAACTGAATTTCCATCAAACTCTCTGTTAGATGAGGCACCTAAATGATATTTAACATCTCCAGTATCATCCTCAGACTTTGAACTTATTTCTCCTGCAAACTCATTAAATATTCTTTTATAAGATTTTTGAAGGACATTTGCTAATACATTAAGTCGACCTCTATGAGACATTCCAATTTTAACTTCTTTCACATTTGACTGACCACCAATTTTAATTATTTGTTCAAGTGCAGGAATTAAACTTTCACCACCATCGAGACCAAATCTTTTAGTCCCAACATATTTTGTATGAAGAAATTTTTCAAAACCCTCAGCTTGAATCAGTTTGTTGAGAATTGCCTCTTTGCCATTTTGTGTAAAATTAAAATCATCTGCTTTTTCAACACGATCTCTAAACCACTTTCTCTCAGTGGGATTTGAAATATGCATATATTCATAACCTAAAGAACCGCAATACTTTTCTCTTAAAAATTTTAAAATGTCATTGATATTTGAGTATTGCTTGTTAGTGACATTGTCTAAGAAAATTTTTTTTTGATAATCTTCTTTTTTAAATCCATAAGACTCTGGATGAAGTTCCTCTAAATAATCTGTTCTTAATAATCCTAATGGATCAAGCTTTGCAATTAGATGACCTCTTTGTCTATACGACCTTATCATCGCAACGGCTTTAATTGAATTAGTGCTTGATATAATTATATCATCATTATTTTGTTCTGTGATTTGATTTTCAAAATTTTGCTTTTTATTTATTGAAACTTTCTTAGAAGGACTCCACGAAGGACCATTGATTTCATTAACAATTATATCGTCTTCATCGCCAACTTCTTTAAAATATTTTCTCCAGCTATCAGGTAATTCAGGATCATTATTTACAAATTTTAAGTACATTTCTTCGATGAAAGCGCTGTTTGATTTGTTAAGAAAGGCTGTTTTTTTAAATTCTAAATTTTTAGAGGAAGACATTATGTTTAATCAATATAAACTGACTAAGAAATTTTTCAATCAGACAATTTATCGAACAGTGTTTTTCCAATTTTGGAGGGAGAATTTGCCATTGTTATTCCACAATCTTTCATCTTTTTAATCTTATCTTTAGCACCACCTTTTCCCCCAGAAATAATTGCACCAGCATGGCCCATTCTACGACCTGGTGGTGCTGTTATACCCGCTATAAAGCCAACAATTGGTTTTTTTATTTTGTGATTTTGAATAAAATCTGCTGCTTCTTCTTCGGCTGTACCTCCGATTTCTCCTATCATTAAAATAGACTTTGTTTCGTCATCATTTAAAAATAGATCTAAACAATCAATAAAGTTTGTGCCATTTATCGGATCTCCACCAATACCTATACAAGTAGATTGACCTAATCCATTTTCTGTAGTTTGGGCAACTGCCTCATAGGTCAAAGTCCCAGATCTAGAGACAATACCAACTGAGCCTTTTTTGTGGATATTGCCTGGCATGATACCAATTTTACATTCATCAGGAGTTATTATTCCTGGACAATTAGGTCCGATTAATCTGGAATTTGATTTTAATAATTTCTGTTTAACTCTCAACATATCTTGAATTGGGATACCTTCAGTAATGCAAACAATTAACTCGATTGATGCTTCTATTGCCTCAACGATTGCTGCAGCAGCAAACTTCGCCGGCACATATATCATCGTGGCATTAGCACCCTCAGAGTTTTTAGCCTCTTTAACTGTATTAAAAACTGGTAATCCTAAATGTTTTTGTCCTCCTTTTTTAGGAGTGACTCCACCAACTAATTTTGTTCCATATTTAATTGCTTGCTCGGAGTGAAATGTTCCATGTGAGCCCGTAAAACCCTGACAAATTAATCTAGTTTCTTTATTTACAAGAACTGACATTATTTTATAGCCTTAACAATTTTACTTGCTGCATCATCTAGATTTTTAGCAGAGATAAGTTTTAATCCTGAATTGTCTAATATAGTTTTTCCTTCTTTAAAATTTGTACCAGCTAATCTCACTACCAAAGGAACATTGATATCGATTTCTTTTGCTGCATCAACCACACCTTGAGCAAGAACATCACATCTCATGATGCCACCAAAAATATTGATTAAAATACCTTTAACATTTTTATCTGATAAAATTATTTTAAAGGCTGCAGAAACTTTCTCCTTTGACGCACCTCCACCAACATCTAGAAAATTCGCTGGCTCTTCTCCATATAACTTTATTATATCCATTGTAGCCATTGCTAAACCAGCTCCATTTACCATACAACCAATACTTCCATCTAATTTTATATAAGCTAAATCATGTTTACCAGCTTCGATCTCTATAGGGTCTTCCTCATTTAGATCTCTAAGATTTAAAATCTCTGGATGTCTAAATAAAGCATTGCTGTCAAAATTAATTTTTGCATCTAGACAAACAATTTTCTTTTCTTTTGTTAAAATTAATGGATTAACTTCGACCATATTTGCGTCCGTTTTAACAAACATTTTAAAAATCGATTTAATTAAAGAGATAGCTTCCTTTTTAGAGCTATCCTCTAAATCGAAAATTTTGATTATCTTTTCACACTCTGTATCAGAAATTTCTTCTGTAAGATCAACTTTGTTCGTCAAAATTTTGTCTGGGGATTTTACTGCTACTTCTTCAATATCCATCCCTCCCTCATTGCTAGAAATAAATGCAATTTTAGATGTAGCTCTATCAATTAAACATGATAAATAAAATTCTTTCTCTATATTAGAGGAAGTTTCAACATAAAGTCTTTTTACTTCTCGACCTTCTGGCCCAGTTTGATGCGTGATTAATTTTTTCCCAAGAAGTTCATTGGCCGATTTTTCTAATTCATCTAAATTATTTAAGATTTTTACTCCTCCCGCTTTCCCTCTCCCACCTGCATGGATTTGTGCTTTTAGGACATATTTATCAGTTTTTAGTTTTTTACATTTTTCAATTAAATCTTTAACAGTAAACGCAAAAACACCCTCTGGGACAACCGCACCAAACTCTTTTAAGATTTGTTTAGCTTGGTGTTCGTGAATATTCATTTTTTAGCTAAATCTGGATCGATTTTAGAAGCTGCTTCCCATAGTTTTTTTACTGCCTCAACTGAATGTAAAAATTCAGACTTTTCTTTTTGATCTAAGTTAATTTCCTCTATTTTTTCAACTCCACTTTTTCCAATGATAATTGGTACACCAGCATAAATATCTTTTATTCCATACTCACCATTTAAATGAGCTGCGCACGGAAGCATTTTTTTTTCATCATTGAGATAAGCTTTAGCCATTTCAATTCCCGAGGCTGCAGGTGCATAAAAGGCAGAACCCTTTTCTAAAAATTTGACTATTTCAGCTCCACCATCTCGAGTCCGTTGATTTATTTCTTCTAATCTTTCTTTTGAAATTTTTCCTTCGTTAACCAAATCTAATAAAAATTTTCCAGATACTTTGGTAAATCTTGGAAGAGGAACCATTGTATCTCCATGTCCTCCCATAACCATCGCGTCTATCTCTTTTATTGGTACATTAAATTCTAAAGATAAAAATAATTTGAATCTCGAGCTATCTAAAATACCAGCCATTCCAACAACTTTGTTAGACGGTAAACCTGAAAATTTTTGGAATGCCATTACCATTACATCAAGTGGATTAGTTATACAAATTACAAAGGCATCAGAAGCATTTTCTTTTACTCCGTTTGCAACTTGTTTAATTATCTTTAAATTAATACCTAATAAATCATCTCTACTCATACCAGGTTTTCTTGGAACTCCAGCAGTAATTATTACTACATCTGATCCCTCAATATCTTTGTAATTATCTGTTCCAGAAAATTTCACATTAAATCCATCTACAGATGAGGACTGGGCAATATCCAAAGCTTTTCCTTTGGCAACTCCACTTGCTACATCGAATAAAACTACTTCCTCAACCAAATCTTTTGTGCCTATTAAGTGGGCTAAAGTTCCTCCAATTTGACCCGCACCAATTAATGATATTTTAGTATTTTTTTTTGTCATTTTTTCTATTTCATCGTAGGCATCACAAATTCTGCATTAGACCTGATGCCCGAAGGCCATCTTGAAGTAATTGTTTTTAATTTTGTATAAAATTTTATACCCTCCATACCATGCATCGCACTATCTCCAAATAAAGATCTTTTCCATCCACCAAAACTATGAAATGCCATTGGTACAGGTATTGGCACATTAATACCTACCATTCCAACTTGAATCTTGCTTGCAAAAGTTCTTCCAGCATCTCCGTCTCTTGTGTAAATGCTCACACCGTTTCCATATTCATGATCATTTATTAAATTTGCTGCATCCTCAAATGTTTTTACCCGAACTACAGATAATACTGGTCCAAAAATTTCTTCTTTATAAATTCTCATTTCTTTTTTAACATGGTCGAATAAACATCCGCCAATATAAAAACCATTTTCATATCCTTGTAATTTTAAGCTTCTTCCGTCTACAACAAGCTTTGCACCCTCTTTTACCCCCAAGTCTACATATCCTCTCACTTTTTCTAAGTGTTCTTTTGTCACTAAAGGTCCCATTTCAGAATTTTTATCCATCCCTGGTCCTACTTTTAAAGCCTCTGCTTTTTTTGAAAGTCTTGAAACAAGCTCATCACCTATATCTCCAACTGCTACCGCAACTGATTGTGCCATACATCTTTCCCCTGCAGACCCATATGCAGCTCCCATTAAGCCATTTACCGCCCCATCTAAATCACAATCAGGCATCACTACTAAATGATTTTTAGCACCCCCTAAAGCTTGAACTCTTTTTTCATTCTTGGCTGAATTCTCATAAATGTATTTTGCAATTGGAGTGGAACCAACAAAACTTACTGCTTTTATATCTGGGTTTGTTAAAATAGCATCAACAGCCTCTTTATCTCCATTAATCACATTAAAAACACCATCGGGTAAACCTGCTTCTTTTAAAAGTTCAGCTAATTTAATGGAACAGGAGGGATCTTTTTCAGATGGCTTCAATATAAAAGTATTTCCGCAAGCAATTGCAATTGGAAACATCCACATCGGTACCATTGCTGGAAAATTAAAAGGTGTAATACCTGCAACTACACCCAATGGCTGTCGTATAGACCAACTATCAACATTTGTACCAACATTTTCTGAAAATTCACCTTTTAGCAAATGAGGAATACCACAAGCAAATTCAACAACCTCTAGGCCCCGAGTTAATGAACCTTTTGCGTCCTCATAAACCTTTCCATGTTCATTCACAATTAGTTGTGTAAGTTCGTCGGAATTTTTTTCTATAAGTTCCTTAAATTTAAACATAACTCTAGATCTCACTAAAGATGGTTTTGCTGACCATTCTTCAAAAGCTTTTTTTGCTACCTCTACCGCAATGTCCAAATCTTTTTCAGAAGCGATTCTTACCTCTTTTTCTTGATCCCCAGTTGCAGGATTAAAAACTTTACCTTTTTTATCTGATGTTCCGGGAATTATTTTTCCACCTACAAAATGTTCAATTATTTTCATGAATAGGACCTTTTAGATTAAAAATTCTTATTAGTCTATTGTTTAAATATTGGCTGTTGCTAACATTTTTTTTATTTCAGCAATTGCTTTTGCAGGATTTAAACCTTTTGGACAAGCGCTAGTACAGTTTAAAATTGTATGACACCTATAAAGTTTAAGTTCATTTGCCACTTTTTTTAATCTTGAATTTCTCTCTTCATCTCTACTATCTATGATCCATCGATAGGCTTGTAAAAGCACTGCTGGTCCCAGATATTTATCACCATTCCACCAATAACTTGGACAAGAAGTTGAGCAACACGCACACATTATACATTCATATGCGCCATCTAATTTAGCTCTATCTTCTTTAGACTGAAAAATTTCTTTAGTTTCTGACTTTGAATTTGATTTTAACCATGGCTCAATTGATTGATATTGTTTATACAAACCATCCAAGTCACCTATTAGATCTTTTTTAACTGTAAGGTGTGGTAATGGATAAATATTGATATCACCATCTATTTCTTTGTGGGGAGTTGTGCAAGCAAGGCCATTTTTTCCATCCATATTCATTGCACAGGAACCACAAACTCCATGAGCACAAGATCTTCTATAAGCCAAAGTTGGATCTATTTCATTTTTAATTTTATTTAAAATATCTAAAACTTTTGAGGGACAATCATCCATATCAACTTCGTAGGTATCAATTCTAGGATTTTCCCCTGTAGACGGGTCCCATCTATAAACATTTACTTTTCTAAGATTTTTTGAACCAGTTTTATCCTTAAAATATTTACCTTTTTTTACTTTGGAATTGTCAGGTAAACCTATTTGAACCATCAATAAACTCTTTCCTGAGGTGGAAAATATTGCACTTCATTAGTTAGTGTTGATTTGTGAACTTCTCTATAACTAATTTTTGTATCTTTCCCATCACACCAGGCAAGAGTGTGTTGCATAAATTTATTATCATCTCTTTTTGGAAAGTCTTCTCTCGCATGTGCTCCTCGACTTTCTTTTCTATTATAGGCTGAATCAACAGTTACTACAGCTTGTCTTATTAGATTATCAAATTCTAAAGTTTCAACTAAATCAGTGTTAAAAATTAAAGATTTATCTTTAACTGATAATGAGTCTAGCCCGTCATAAGTTTTTCTTATTTCATTAACACCTTCTTTGAGAGTTTTTTCAGTTCTAAAAACAGCACACTTAGACTGCATAGTTTTTTGCATTGATAACCTTAGTTCAGCTGTTCCGATGTCACCCTGTGAATTTCTTATCTTATCAAAACGATCTAAGCATTTTTGAGTTTCTGTTTCACTGATTTCCTCGTGTGGAGTTCCTGGTTTTATTAGCTCAGCTGCACGTTTAGCAGCTGCTCTACCAAAAACAACTAAATCAATTAATGAGTTTGAACCAAGTCTGTTTGCACCATGAACTGAAACACACGCTGCTTCACCTATTGCCATTAAGCCTGGAACAGTTTTTTCTGAACCATTTACAGTTAGTACCTCTGCTTTATAATTTGTTGGTATACCACCCATGTTATAATGAACTGTTGGAACAACAGGAATTGGTTCTTTAGTAACATCTACATTTGCAAATAATCTTGCAGCATCAGTGATACCAGGAAGCCTACTTTCAATAATATCTTTATCTAAGTGATTTAAATTAAGATGTACGTGGTCATGATCTTTTCCAACTCCTCTTCCTTCATTAATCTCGATTGACATTGATCTACTAACAACATCTCTCGATGCTAAATCTTTTGCTTTAGGAGCATATCTTTCCATAAATCTTTCACCTTTAGAATTTGTAAGATATCCTCCTTCACCTCTTGCACCTTCTGTGATCAATGTGCCATGACCATAAATTCCTGTTGGATGAAACTGCACAAATTCCATATCTTGTAACGGTAAACCTGCTCTTAGTACCATCGCATTACCATCACCTGTACAAGTATGGGCTGATGTTGCAGAATAATATACTTTTCCATAACCACCTGTTGCGATTATAACAATGTGGGCTCTAAATCTATGAATAGTTCCATCATTTAAATTCCAAGCAATCAAACCTTTGCATGCTCCATCTTTCATTAACAAATCTAATGCAAAATATTCAATAAAAAATTCTGTATTATGTTTTAAAGCTTGCCCATACAAAGTATGCAAAATTGCATGACCAGTTCTATCAGCGGCTGCACAAGTTCTTTGCACAATTCCGTTGCCATAATTTTTAGTCATACCACCAAATGGTCTTTGATAAATTTTTCCATCTTCAGTTCTGCTAAATGGAACACCGTATTTTTCTAGCTCAATAACTGCCTTTGGTGCCTCCTTACATAGATACTCAATGCTATCCTGATCGCCTAACCAATCAGCTCCTTTAACTGTATCGTACATATGCCAACGCCAATCATCCTCGCCCATATTTCCTAAAGCAGCAGAAATACCGCCTTGTGCTGCGGAGGTGTGACTTCTAGTTGGAAAAACTTTTGAAATACAAGCTGTTTTTAATCCCGCCTCACTTAGACCAACTGCAGCTCTTAAACCAGAACCACCTGCTCCTAAGACTAGCACATCATATTCATGATCGATAATTTTGTAAGAATTCATAAATTAATTAATAATATAATTGTAATTAATGGAATTACCACAGCTGATACGTACAAAAAACCATTTGCGACATTTTTGATTTTATAATCTTCAATATAATCCTCAAAAACCTCACTAATACTTAATGCTGAAAAGAAATATGCAGTAATTATAAATAAGCTAAATAGAAACTTAGATAATGGATTCGTAAAAAATTCCAAAACTTCTGAATAGCTCTGATCATAAATACTTATAAAACTTAAAATAAACCAAGCCATTAATGGAACTAATATTGCTCCACTTATTTTTAAAAAAATCCATTTTTTTGTTGCAGCAATCATTTTAAAATAAATTTTTTCCAATCAAAAATAAAATTATAGTTAAAAAAATTGACCCTATAATAACTAAAAGACCAGTTATATTAGTTGTCTTAAGTTCAAATCCATAACCTAAATCCATTACCAAATGTCTTATCTCACTTAAAATTTGAAAACAAAAAGACCAGGTCAAACCTAAAATAATAAATTTTCCAATCTGGGAATTTAATAATAAATTAATAGAATTGTAATTGTTTTCACCTAATAATAATAATGACGCCCATAAACAAATTAATGTAATACCAATTATATTTATTATGCCCGTGATTCTATGTGAAATGGATACTAAAGACGAAATATGCCATTTATAAACCTGTATGTGAGGGGATAATGGTTTTTTATTTTCCATGATAATTCTTTTTAATTATTGTTTCTGCAATTTCTACTGCATTCAAAGCCGCGCCTCTCAAAAGGTTATCTGAAACGATCCATAAATTTAATCCATTTTTAATTGTTTTATCTTCTCTAATCCTTGAAATAAAAGTTTCGTCCATTCCCTCTGCTTCAATTGGAGTTGAATAACCACCATCATTTCTTTCATCAATAACTTTACAACCCTCGAAATTATTCAAAAGATCTCTTACCTTTTCCAGAGTAAAAGGTTTTTCGAATTGTAAGTTGACCGACTCAGAATGCGAAACAGAGATAGGCAATCTCACACATGTCGCTGTCAAATCAATTTTAGCATCTAAAATTTTTTTAGTTTCGTTCATCATTTTTAACTCTTCCTTAGTATAACCGTCATCTGCAAATTGATCGATATGAGGGATAGCATTAAAAGCTATTTGTTTTGTAAAATTTTTAGATGATACTTTTTTACCATCTAAAACTAGTTTAGTTTGCTCAATGAGCTCATCCATGGGAGCTTTTCCACCTCCAGAAACTGATTGATAAGTAGAGACAACAATTCTTTTAATTATAAATAGATCGTGCAAAGGTTTAAGAGCAATTACCAATTGAGCTGTTGAGCAATTCGGATTTGCAATAATATTTTTTTTAATTTTTTTTAGATCATCTGAATTTACTTGTGGAACTATCAAAGGTACTTCTGGATCCATTCTAAAAAAACTAGAGTTATCAATTACCAAGCAATTTTTGGCTGCTCTTTCAGCAAATTTTTCAGAAATTTTTCCACCAGCTGCAAAAAAAGCAATATTAACTTTTGAGAAATCAAAATTTTCTAAATCAAGGACATCAATTTCCTTACCTCTAAAACTAATTTTTTTTCCAACACTTTTTGAGGACGCAACTAAATATAAATTATCTATAGAAAATTCTTTTCTTTCCAAAATTTCCAATGTTTTCCTACCAACATTTCCTGTTGCTCCTACAATTGCAATATTCATGATCTAAGTTTTATACTAGATGAAAGGTAAATCGCAAATTGTTCCTACAAATATTTTTTCATCAATGTCTATATTAAATTGTATTTTAGCATCCCAATAAGGTTTATTAATCATTGCGATACCTATAACTTTTTTAAAAGTTGGTGAATAAGCAGCTGATCTTACTGTACCTACGATATTCTTATTATCATCGTATAAAGTCTTTTCACAGTACATATCAATTTTAGTATGATCGATTTTAATTCCCATGAGTTTTCTTTTAACTCCCTCTTGTCGAATTTTTTTAAGTTTTTCCTTTCCTAAAAAGTTTACCTCAGAGTCAAGATTTATAAATCTGTCAAAATTCGCTTCTAAAGGATTATCTCTATTATCAAAATCATTTCCATATGATAAAAGCGCAGATTCTATTCTCTCAATAAGATTAGGACATCCTGGTTTGACATTGAATTCTGCTCCATATTCGAATAAATAATCATATAAATCTTGACCAGCTAAATTATCCTCAACATAAATTTCAAAACCTCCTTGTTTTGACCAACCTGATCTTGCAACAAAATAATTTTTTTTTCTAAATTCGTAGTATTTAAAATTAAAAAATTTTAATTGTCTTATTTCGTCTCCAAATAATTTCGCCATTAAATCATCCGATAGGGGTCCTTGAACAGCTAAAATATTTACATTTGGCTCTTTTATTTCTACTTCAAAATTATTTCCTGCGGCAAGTCCCTTTGCAAAAAAAATTACATCTGAGTCTGCTATTGACAACCACCATCTATCTTCTGCTAATTTATTAATTATAGGATCATTAACTAGCAGTCCTTCATTATCAATTAATGGAGCATAGTAGCATCTTCCAACTTTTGATTTTGATAAATCTCTACATGTCATTAACTGAACTAATTTTGCTGAGTCTTTACCAGATATCTCAACTTGTCTTTCAGCAGCCACATCCCAAACTTGAACAAATTTTTTTAGATGTTGGTAATCAGTCTCCAATGACTTAAATGAGGCTGGTAATAACATGTGGTTATACACTGTGTAACTACTTACCCCATGAGCTTCTATCCTATCTGTGTAAGGAGTGCTTCTTAATCTTCTTGATTTTACAATTGGAAAGTTTTTCATTTTTTTAAAAATTCTAAGACCTTTTCCCTCATTTCAAATGCTTTTTCAATCATAATCATGTGTCCGCACCTATCTAATATTTGAGTCTTAGAATTTTTAATTAAGCTTGCAAATTTCTTTCCTGCTTTTAAATCAACCATCTTGTCTACCTCCCCAAGAATTAACATTACAGGACAGCTTATTTTTCTTGCAGCCTGGTAGCCATTTTTGTAATTATTACAAGCGATAAGATCGACTGCTAAAATTTCACTTATATCTCTTGAAGACTGGATTATTTTTTCCACAGGGTTTCCACCTATAAACTTTTTAGAACCTTCATATCCCCATTTCATCATCAATTTTACAGCATCTGAGTGACCATCTTGAGCTAACTTTATTAAATCAGGATGTACCGGCATTCTATTAGATCCACCGACAAAAACTATCTTATCAAGCCTTTTTGTATATCTATGAGAATATTCAAGAATTTCTAAACACCCTTGAGAATGGCCAACCAAAACTAAATTTTTAAGATTTAATTTTTTAAAAACATCTTCCAACCATTCAGCAATTTTTTCAATACTTTCTAAACAAGGACCATCTGAATTCCCATGACCGGGCAAGTCTATAGATAATACATTAAAATTATTAGTATAAAAAAATTGTTCTGTTAAAGACCAGACTATATGAGATAGACCACTTCCATGAAGGAATACTATTGTTTGTTTTTTCGCATTTATTCCTTGGCCCGCATCAGATGCATAAATACTTTTATTTTTAATTTCAAATATCAACTAATTACCTAAAATTTTTTTCTTAGTTCAAACTTTTGAATTTTTCCAGTTGAGGTTTTAGGTAGCTCACAAAAAATTACTTGTTTTGGGACCTTAAAACCTGCAAGTGTTTCTTTACAGAAGCTAATTAATTCTTTCTCAGTTATAGGTTTTTCCTTTATCGTCTCAATAAATGCACACGGTACCTCTCCCCATTTTTCATCTGGTTTAGCCACAACAGCGGCTATAGATACTGAAGGGTGTTTTGCAAGAGTATTTTCTATTTCTATAGAGGATATATTTTCACCTCCAGAAATTATTATGTCTTTAGATCTATCCTGAATTTTTACATATCCATCCGGATACATAACAGCTAAGTCACCAGAATGAAACCAGCCCCCAGCCATTGCTTTATTTGTAGCATCCTTATCCTTAAAATAACCTTTCATAACCACATTTCCTTTAATCATAATTTCACCGATCGTCTTTCCATCTTTTGGAACTTCAGTCATTGTTTCTGGATCCATTACAGAAACTCCTTCTGTGTTGGGATACCTTACTCCTTGTCTTGCTTTAATTTCGTTCTGCTTTTCCTCATCAAAGTCATTCCAAGCATCATTCCACGCACATTGAGTTACGTGTCCATAAGTTTCGGTTAATCCATAAACATGCATAACATCAAAACCAAGTTCTTTCATTTTTTTGAAAATTATACTTGGCGGTGGAGCTCCTGCAGTAAGTACATATACTTTTTGCTTTAATTTTTTTCTATCAGACTCTGGTGCACCAGTTATCATATTAAGTACAATGGGCGCTCCACCAAAGTGGGTAACATTATGTTTGTCTATTAATTCAAAAATTTTTTTTACATCTATATTTCTTAAACAAATTGTTCTTCCATTTAACATAGGTATAGTCCAAGGATAACCCCATCCATTGCAATGGAACATTGGGACAATAGTCAAAAAATTAAGTCTGTTTGGCATATTCCAGGCAACAGCGCTGCCCGTGGACATTAAATATGATCCTCGATGATGGTAAACAACGCCTTTAGGGTTTCCAGTAGTTCCAGATGTATAGCTCAATGATATTGCTTGCCACTCGTCCTCTGGCATTTTCCAATCAAAATTTTCGTCACCGGTATTTAAAAAACTTTCATATTCTAGATCACCAATTTTTTCACATTTTGATTGGTCTGCATATTTATCAACTATATCAATAATTGTAATTTTCCTTTTTAAAGTGCTTAAGGCTTTTTTAACTTCAACGTGCAATTGTCTGTCAACAACAAGAACTTTAGCATCACTATGTTCTAAAATATAAGCAATAGTTTTAGCATCTAATCTTATATTTATTGTATTTAACACTGCACCAGACATAGGAACAGAGTAATGTCCCTCAAAAATTTCTGGTGTGTTAAAAGCTAAAAACGAGACCGTGTCACCTTTTTGGACTCCAATTTTATTGAGAGCACTTGCAAATTTAATAGTACGTTTGTAAACTTGAGCCCAGGTATATTTACGATCTTCATAGATAACTGCCTCATATTCAGGATAAATCTCTTTTGCTCTCATTAAAAAAGTTAAAGGGGTTAAGGGGACAAAATTTGCGCTATTCTTGTCTAAATTAGTATCGTAATGACTCATTTAATTGAACTTAAAGTTCATGATATTCGAACTCCCAGAAATCGCAGATTTGTAATGTTGTTCAGCTCTAGGCAGCACTTTTTCAAAATAAAATTTAGCTGTATTTATTTTATCATCATAAAATTTTTTATTTTCCTCGTAATCTTTGAAGCTTACATTAAGAATTTTTATCCAAGAAAAAGCTAATGAAACATAGCCAAGCGTCTTTAAATAATCATTTGCAGCAGCACTTGCATCATCTTTATTGTTTTGAGTGCTTTGAATAGTCCAGTCACTAAATTTTTTAAGAATGTCCAAGTAGTGATTAAATTCATTTGTAAATGGTTTTATCTTTTCGTTACTAGAATGAGTTTCAGATTTTATTAAATCTAAAAATTTATTTATTATATTTCCGTTTTTATTTGATAATTTTCTAAAAACTAAATCAGCAGCTTGCACGGAGTTTGTCCCCTCATAAATCGGTGTAATTCGATTATCTCTATATAATTGCTCAATTCCTTGGTCTTTTGTATAACCATATCCACCAAATATTTGCATTGCATCACTTGTAATTTCCATTCCTAAATCTGAAAATAGAGATTTTACAACTGGTGTCATTAATGAAACCATATCCGAGGCATCTTGTTTAATTTTTTCATCATCATGGTTTAAGCTAACCTCAGTTTGTTGAGATAACCAAAAACATAATGCTCTTTCACCCTCAATTATCGATTTCATGTTTAATAAAGTTTTTTTTATATCTGCATGTTCTATAATTGAGTCAGCATTTCCATTTTGCGATTTATTATTATTACTTTTTCCCTGTTTTCTATCTTTGGCATAACTTAATGAATTTTGATAAGCTATTTCAGAAATTCCTAGCCCCTGAATTCCAACTACTATTCTCTCTAAATTCATCATTGTAAACATTTGACTTAATCCTTTATTTTTAGGACCAATCATTATTCCAGTTGCATCATCAAAATTTAAAACACAAGTCGCTGATCCTTTAATTCCCATTTTTGTTTCTATTGATCCTGTGGATATACCATTTCTTGGACCGATAGCCCCATTATCTTTTACGATAAACTTTGGAACTAAAAATAAACTTATACCTTTTGTCCCTTTGGGTGAGTCTGTAGCTCTCGCAATTACTAAATGAATAATATTTTCTGTTAAATCATGATCTCCAGATGTGATGAAAATTTTTTGACCTGTAATCTTATATGTTCCATCAGATTGTTCTACTGCTTTTGTTTTAAGCAAACCTAAATCCGTTCCACAAACTGGCTCAGTTAAGCACATAGTACCACTCCATTTACCCTCAACCATTTTTGGAAGATATTTATTTTTAATTTCATCTGTTGCATGATGATGAATACAATTATAAGCTCCTAATGTTAGCTCACTATAAAGTTTAAAGGCTAAGCTAGCTGAAGATATCATTTCATCAAAAAATGCACTCACTGTTCTTGGCATACCTTGCCCACCGTATTTTGGATCACAAGATAAAGAAGTCCAACCATCTGATATATATTTTTTATAAGCCTCTTTGTAACCTGGTGGAGTTCTAACAACCCCATTTTCTAGAGTGGCCGGAGTCTCATCTCCTGCCTGCGCAAGTGGTAAAATTATATTTTGATTGATCTTTGCAGCTTCGTCTAAAATATCTTTTACAAGCTCTGGGTTAACTTCTTTATATTTCTCTAACTCATTATAATTTTTGTTGTCCCTTAGTTTCTCGAAGAGAAACATCATATCATCAACAGGTGCAGTATAAGTTGGCATAATTTGATTTTAAAATAATTAATTAATTATTGCAATTTTGAAATGATCGCATCACCCATTTGTGATGTAGTCACCTCTTTTGAATCTTTTGATAAAATGTCTTTAGTTCTTAAACCATCATTTAATACGTCCTGCACAGCTTTTTCTAGAGCTTCTGCCTCTTTATCTAAATCTAATGAGTACCTCAAAGCCATAGCAAAACTTAAAATTGTAGCTATTGGATTAGCAATACTTTTACCAGCTATATCTGGAGCCGAACCATGAATAGGTTCATACATAGCCCTCATCTCCCCATCTTTATTTTTTGCACCTAAAGATGCAGAAGGTAAAAGACCTAATGATCCAGTTAACATTGAGGCTTGGTCAGATAACATATCTCCAAACAAATTATCTGTTACAATTACATCAAATTGTTTTGGATTTCTCAACAACTGCATAGCACAATTGTCTGCAAGCATATGACTTAATTCAACGTCTTTAAATTCTTTATCATGTAATGTCTGAACCTCTTCTTTCCAAAGTTGGCCTGCTTCCATAACATTTGATTTTTCACAAGAAGTTACTTTGTTTGATCTTTTTTTTGCTAAATCAAAGGCAACTCTAGCAACTCTTATAATCTCATTGCTTGTGTAAGTGTGTGTATTAATCCCTTTTCTTTCGCCATTTTCTATTGGTTTAATTCCTCTAGGCTCTCCAAAATATATTCCTCCTGTTAACTCTCTTACAATCATAATATCTAAACCTGAGACAATTTCAGGTTTTAATGTTGAGGCATCAACTAATTGTTTAAAACATATCGCTGGTCTCAAATTAGCAAATAGTTTTAATTCTTTCCTTAGTTTTAAAAGTGCTCTCTCAGGTTTTTTGGAAAACTCAACATTATCCCACTTCGGTCCTCCTACAGCGCCTAACATAACAACTGCACTTTCTAATGCTTTATAAAAAACCTCATCTGTAATCGGTGTACCATGCTTATCATAAGAGCATCCTCCCGCTAAATCTTCATCTATCTCAAAATCTAAAGACTTTTTATCATTGAACCAACTGATAATTTTTTTTACTTCACCAATAACTTCGGGACCAATACCATCTCCGGGAAGTAATAGTATCTTTCTCTTTTTTACCTTAATCACTTATAATCCATGGCTTAGAGCTTTTTAATTTTTGCTCA
>CABZEV010000008.1 GCA_902524865.1 uncultured Pelagibacteraceae bacterium
GGTTTGTTGACCTATTTTTACGAATTTTAGCATTTTATCAGTCATAAATTTTTATAAATTTATCGCAAAATATACATAGTTTTTATTAGTAAAAGAAATAAATAGGTCAGTTATTATAACCTAATTACAATAATATTTAGCTTAAAATCTACTTATTCTGATTTTTGCATACCTAATATGATTAAATCGAATTGTTTAAAATGAATATTTTTTAAGCTACGACACATGTATGTTGCAAAATTTTATAGAAATTTTAATTCTTTCTGCTGTTCAAGGAATTTCTGAATTTTTACCCATAAGTTCGTCAGCTCATTTAATATTGGTATCAAATTTTTATGATTTAGAAACAAATTCTTTATTAATAGACATAAGTCTACATTTAGGCTCATTAATTGCAGTAATTTTTTATTTTAGAAAAGAGCTATTTGATCTAAGAAATAATAATAGGTTATTAAGTTTAATAATTATTGGCTCCTTGCCTTTAATATTTTTTGGATACATTTTATATTCCACTGAATTTATTCATCTTTTAAGAAATACAAAAGTAATTGCATCAACAACACTATTTTTTGGATTCATACTTTTCTTTGCTGATCAAAGAAAAATTGATCGAAATATTTCTACAGATTTAAATATTAAATCAGTTTTATTAATTGGTTTATTTCAAATATTAGCGTTGATACCAGGAGTTAGTAGGGCTGGAATAACGATTACGGCAGCAAGGTTTTTGAATTTCAATAGAACAGACGCTAGTAAAATTTCTTTTTTACTATCTATACCTGCATTAGCAGGAGCAAGCTTCCTAGGTTTAAGAGAGGCTTTTGAACAATCAATAGAAATAAATTATTTATTATTAATTGCAACTTTTTTATCATTTATATTTTCATTTTTTACAATTAATTATTTTCTTAAATTTATAAGTAAAATTTCTTTTAATGTATTTGTAATTTATCGGATAATTATTGGCTTAATTTTATTTTATATAATATATAGTTAACTTGCTTTCCTTAATAATGGAACTAGTTGAGATAATAAAACTCCACTTAATATTAGAAAACAACCAAGTAAATTATTAATGCCTAATATTTGATTTAAAAGAAACCAGGCAGCAATTGTTGCAAACACACCCTCCAAAGAAAAAATTATTGCTGCTGGTGCTGGAGTTATATTTCTTTGAGCATATATTTGTAAAACAAATGCAAAACCACCTGATAAAATACCAGCATATAAAATTGAGTCTATTTCGTTTAATATATTATCGATTACAAATTCTTCGGAAAATAAACCTACTATAAATGAGAATAGAGCAACTAGCAAAGTTTGAATTGCACCAATGGTCAATGGTAGATTGTACTTTTTAACAATCATGCCAGTAAAAATAATATGTGTACTCCAAAATAAAGCTCCTAATACCACAAGTGTATCACCTAATCTTACAGTTGCATCTTGGAAATTTGTTAATAAATATCCGCCAATTAAACATAAAATTACTGATGGCCATACACTCCAATGTAAAAAATCTTTTTTAAAGATGAAAATAATTATTGGGACCATTGGCACATAAAAAATTGTAAAAAAAGCAGCATTTGCTACATCAGTGTAAAGCAACGCTACCTGTTGTAATGCTGAGCCCAAAAATAATGATAATCCAATTAAAAAGGACAGGATAACGAATGTTTTTGTATCAAACCTAAATTCTTTTTTTAATTTTTTTGCTTCAAACATTAATGCTAAAGGAACAATTGCTAAAAAACCTACAAAAAATCTTACTGAATTAAAAGTGAATGGGCCGATGTCGTCCATGCCTGTATCTTGTGCGATAAATGTAGTCCCCCAAATGAAAGTGCATAGTAGTGCACTAAATAATGAGATAGTTTTTGACATATTTTACACAGCTAATTTGTAAGCAAAATTTTTTCCAAGATTATCTTTCAAATCGTTGTTAAATCGAGCTGCTTCAGCTCCATCAATTATTCTGTGATCATATGATAAAGATAAAGGTAACATTGTTCGTGTAATAAATTTTCCATCAATAAAAATTTGTTTTTTTTGAGATTTGCCAACTCCCAAAATTGCAACTTCAGGATAATTAATTATAGGTGTAAAAAAAGAACCACCAATACCTCCTAGACTTGTTATTGTCATGGAACCACCAAATAATTCTTTTTTATCAATTTTAAGATCCCTACATTGATCACTTAATTTTTTAAGTTCATTGCCAATTAATGAGATGTTCTTATTATCAGCATTTCTTAGTTTTGGCACCATAAGCCCATGCTTCGTATCTACAGCTATTCCAATATGGAAATATTTTTTGAATGTCATTTTTCCTTTATCAATTTCATCTATAGATGAATTAAAATTTGGAAATTTTTTAAGTGATGCAGTTAATGCTTTGACGATAAAAGCTAAAGGAGTAATTTTTTTTTTTTCTCCAGTGTAAATATCTGTAAGAGATGTCCTAAACTCCTCTAATTCAGTTATATCTGCTTCATCATGATTCGTCACATGAGGAATATTGGTCCAAGAATTCATAAGATATTTAGACGAAAGTCTCTTCACTCTTGGAATATCCTTTATTTCTGTTTTTCCAAATTCAGAGTGAGGATATTCTAGTTCTATAGTTTCATCTTTTTTAAATTCTTTTTCAGAATTTCTCTCTGGTTTATTTGCGACAAATGACTTTACATCACTTTCAGTTACTCTTCCCAGTCTTTCACTACCTTCAACTTTACTAATATCAACACCAAGTTCTCTTGCAAATTTTCTGACTTTTGGTGAGGCTGCAGTTTTTTTAGAAAAATCTTTTACGATAACATTTTTTGATTCAACTTCTCCTCTAATTTCTTTTTTTTTTTCCTTAGTATTTTCTTTTTTAATTGTTTTAATTTCTTCAGTTTTTAATTGAGTTTCTACTTGATTGTCTTTTAATTCAATTTCTAATATTTTGTCACCTTCAGAAACCTTATCCCCAACATTTAAATTTAATTCTGTAACTATTCCATTATGTAATGAGGGTATTTCAATACTCGATTTATCACTTTCAATTGTTATTAAAGGATCATTTTTTTTAATCTCTTGACCTTTTTTGACTATAATTTCAATAACCTCTACATCTTTAAATTCACCAATATTTGGAACTTTTACATCTTTTTTGGGCATTCTATAATTTTGTTGGCATAGGTTTATCAATATCAATCTTATACTTTTTGATTGCTTCTTTTGCATATTTTGATGCAATAAGCTGTTCCTTAGCTAAAATACTCAACCCATATGTTGTGATATGTTCCTTATCAACTTCAAAAAATTTTCTTAACTTCTTTCTTGTATCACTTCGACCAAATCCATCCGTCCCTAATGAATAAAAACTTTTATTTACGTATGGTCTAATCTGATCAGAATTCATTCTCATATAATCAGAAGCTGCTAAAATTGGTCCTTCAGTATTACCCAAACATTTTTCTACATAGCTTTTTTTAGGCTCTTTATCAGGATTTAGAAGATTGTATCTCTCTACCTCAAGGCCATCCCTTCTTAATTCATTAAAGCTTGTTACACTCCAAATCTCGCTATCGATTTGATACTCATTTTGTAATATTTCCGCACCAGCTATCATTTCTCTTAAGATTGTACCAGATCCAAGAAATTGAATTTTAGTTTTTTTATACTTGTTAAACTCCTTTATTTTATACATTCCTTTTAAAATACCATCCTCACATGATTTATCTTTTGGCATTTCTGGATGAGAATAATTTTCATTCATGGTCGTAATATAATAGAAAATGTTTTCTTTTTTCTCATGCATTCTTCTTAAACCTTCTCGAAAAATGACTGCAAGCTCATAGTGAAATGTTGGATCATAAGATCTACAATTAGGAATAGTTGCAGCCATTAAATGGCTATGACCATCTTGATGTTGTAAACCTTCCCCAGCAAGAGTTGTTCTTCCAGCGGTTGCTCCGATCAAAAACCCTCTTGACTGGCTATCAGCACCCGCCCAAGCAAAATCACCAATTCTCTGAAAGCCAAACATTGAGTAAAAAAGATAAATTGGGATCATTTCTATATCATGGTTTGTATATGAAGTTCCTGCAGCGATCCAAGATGACATCGCTCCAGCCTCGTTAATTCCTTCCTCTAAAACTTGACCACTCTTTTCCTCTTTATACGAACTTAATTGAGCAGAATCCTCTGGCTCATATTTTTGACCTTCATGAGCATAGATTCCTATTTTTTGAAAAAAACCCTCCATTCCGAATGTTCTAGCCTCATCAGGTATGATTGGAACCAGTCTTGGTGCAACATTTTTATCTCTCAAAAGATTTGTTAACATTCTGACCAATGCCATTGTGGTCGACATTTCTTTTTGACCTGTAGAAACTTTCATATTATCGAAAATATCTTTTGGTGGTGCTTTAATATGTTTCGCGTAAGTTGTTCTTTCAGGAATAAAACCACCCAGTTGAATTCGTCTTTCATTTATGTATTTAATCTCTGGAGAATTTTGATCAGGCTTGTAGTATTCAATATTCTTAACTTGTTGATCTGTTAATGGAACATCAAACCTATCTCTGTAATACATTAAGTCGTCGATATCTAACTTCTTAGTCTGGTGAGTTGTATTTACACTTTCACCACTTTTGCCCATCCCATAACCCTTAATAGTTTTTGCAATTACAACTGTAGGACTTCCAACATTTTTAGATGCTTTATCATAAGCTGCAAAAACTTTATGGGGGTCATGACCACCCCTGTTTAATCGCCAAATATCTTTGTCTGAAAGGCTGGAAACTAACTCTTTGGTCTCTAAATATTTTCCAAAAAATTTTTCTCTCACATACGCACCGTCTCTTGCTTTCATTGCTTGATACTCGCCATCGACAGTCTCATTCATTGTTTTGACTAAATGACCTGTTTTATCATTGGCAAGCAATGAATCCCAATATGAGCCCCAAATAACTTTTATGACATTCCATCCTGCACCTCTAAAAATTCCCTCTAATTCCTGAATTATCTTTCCGTTTCCACGAACTGGTCCGTCCAGTCTTTGAAGATTACAATTTACAACAAATATTAAGTTATCTAATTTTTCTCTTGCGGCTAAACCAATCGCGCCTAAAGATTCTGGTTCATCCATTTCTCCGTCACCTAAAAATGCCCAAACTTTTCTACCTTCATCTTTGATGAGGCCTCTATTGATTAAGTACTTCATGAATCGTGCCTGATAAATTGCAAGCATTGGACCTAATCCCATGGACACTGTTGGAAATTGCCAAAAATTTGGCATTAACCAAGGATGAGGATATGAGGAAAGACCACCAGGATTTACTTCTTGTCTAAAACTATCTAATTGTTTTTCGTTAAGTCTACCTTCCAGATAAGCTCTAGCGTACATACCTGGAGCGCTATGACCTTGAAAATAAATTAAATCTCCACCAAATTTATCACTTTTAGCTCTCCAAAAATGATTCATACCAACATCGTAAAGAGTTGCAGCAGATGCAAAAGTTCCAATATGCCCTCCAAGTTCTGGGAATTTTTTATTTGCTCTGACCACCATTGCGGCAGCATTCCATCTTATTAAAGATCTAATTCTTCTTTCTATGTTTTGATCTCCATTTGATTTTTTTTCCTCGTTAACTGGTATGGTGTTTATATAAGGGGTATTTTGTGTATAGGGTATATTAGCACCTTCCATATAAGCTTTGTTGATAAGTTCTTTAATTAAGTAATGTGCCCTCTGATTTCCGTCTTTTTCTATTACTGCTGACAAAGACTCTAACCATTCACTTGTTTCTAGTGGATCGATATCACCTTCTTTAACTACTTGGATTATTTTTGGTTTCTCAGTCTCAATTATTTTTTGTATAATATTTTGGTCCTGATGTTTTCTTAGAGTGCTCTCAGCTTCTTGAATTAAGTTTTCAGTTTCCTTTGGAACACTTTCTGTTTGAGATAATACCTGATTTGAAGAAATATTTATTAGTAAATCCCCCTTTGAAACCTTATCTCCAACTTTGACATTTACAGTCTCAACTTTGCCAGAAAATAATGATGGTATTTCAACACTAGATTTATCACTTTCAATAGTAATAACAGGATCGTTTTTTTTAATATCTTGACCCTCTTTAACTAAAAGTTCTATAACTTCCACGTTCTCAAAATCACCTATGTCAGGAACTAACAATTTTTCAGTCATCTTTAGATGTTTTATACATTAAAAAAATTTACTTAATCTCCAATTTTAACACATTCTGCCCAATTTTTTGACACTCTTTATTTAAATATTCAAATAATGATTAAAAGGTTATTAAATATATTTATTCAGCCAAAATTCAACACATATAAGGATGCTAATTTGTGGATCCAAAAAATATTGTTAGAAGAAAAATACGGAAAAATTAATTCTTAAATTTTTTCTACACATAGCGCTATTCCCATACCGCCACCTATACAAAGTGCGGCACAACCTCTTTCTTTGTTTTGTTTTTTCATTTCATGTATAAGTGTCACAAGTATTCTTGCTCCAGATGCACCTATTGGGTGACCTAAAGCAATAGCCCCGCCATTTACATTAACTTTGTTTTCATCAATACCCAATTCACTGATAACTGCTATAGCTTGAGCGGCAAAAGCCTCATTAATTTCAAATAAATCGATTTCATTTAAATTCCAATTTACTTTTTTTAATGCTTGGCGGATAGCTTCTATAGGACCGAGGCCCATTAAAGACGGTTCCAAACCAACAGATGCCCAAGAAATAATTTTGGCCAATGGTTTAAGTGAATTTTGTTGAGCTTCCTTAAATGTAGTTAATAACAAAGCAGCTGCTCCATCATTTATACCAGATGAGTTTCCGGGTGTTACAGTCCCACCATCTTTAAAAGCTGTTTTTAATTTTTCTAAATCAGATAATTTTAAATTTTTTCTAGGGTGTTCATCTTTTTCTAAAATAATATCTTTATGATTTATCCTTACTATTTCATCATCAAATTTATTATTTTCAATTGCAATTTCTGCTTTTTTTTGGGACTGAAGAGCAAATTCATCTTGTTGTTTTCTAGTAATATCAAACTTTTTTGCAACATTTTCAGCTGTAACTCCCATGTGGTAATTTTTAAAAGCATCGATTAAACCATCATGAATCATAGTATTGATTAATTGATCTTTTGAAACTTCTTTTTTCTCAGAATAAAAATAAGAGTAAGGTGTCATCGACATATTCTCTTGACCCCCACAAATTACATTATTTGCATCTCCTAATTTAATTTGTTGGTAGCCTGAAATAATGGCTCTTAGTCCTGATCCACAAACTTGGTTTACTAAATAAGCAGGTTTGGATACGGGGATCCCAGCATTTATTGCCGCTTGTCTGGCAGGGTTTTGTCCTCCACCAGCAGTTAAAACCTGGCCCATTATTACTTCATCAATTTGATTATTAGATATCTTGCTTCTTTTCAAAACCTCATTTATCACGATAGTTCCAAGTTGATCTCCTTTCAAATCTTTTAATGATCCCTTATAAGTGCCTATAGGAGTCCTAACTGCACTACCAATTACCACGTCATCAGGTTTGTTGTTCATAAATTTTAATTTTATCTTAGATTAAAATACACTAAAAATTGATATACTATAAACAAATATATTTATAAATGCGCCTGTAGCTCAATTGGATAGAGCGCTTGGCTACGGACCAGGAGGTTCTGGGTTCGACTCCTAGCAGGCGCACCATTGAAAGGAAAAAATTATGTTAAAATGGTTAGAAAAAATATCTCTTCAAATGTCAGTAATATATTTTTTTGTTTCTATTTTTATAATTATATTAATCTTAACTTTTATATTATAAAAAATTATGTCTAATCAATTTGAACAAATCAGCCACAAATCAGGTTTTATGAAACATAACGGAGGTCTTTTATTTAGAAATATCTCAGAAAATGAATACGAATTTAAATCAACAATTAATAATAATCATTTAAATGCTGCAGGAATTACTCATGGGGGTTATTTGTCTGCACTAATTGATGCTGGTGCTGGAACAGCGGCACATCGATCAGCTGATAATGTACCCTGCGTAACAATTTCTTTGGATATAAAGTTTATTGGATCATCAAAAGTTAACGATGAAATCCACGGGAAGGTTAAAATATTAAAAAAAACAAAAACTCTTGTATTTTTATTTTGTGAGTTAATTTGTAATGGTAAAATAATTACATCAGCATCCGGAATTTGGAAAATTTTAAAAATCAAAACAACTGACTAAGTATTCAGCACATAACCTTTATAATTTATCTTTTTGTGTTAAGTTAAATTATTATTTAAAAAAATGAGAACTTTTTATCTTCCGATTCGGTCATGTTTTAGTCTATTTTTGTTCTTTAACAATAACTACATCTGGTAGATAAAAATTAGGATATACCAAAGATAGAAATGATAAAAAATAAAATTACGGCTGTCCTTGGGCCAACAAATACAGGTAAAACTCATCTTGCTATTGAGACTATGCTGTCGTTTGACACTGGGATGATAGGTTTTCCTTTAAGATTGTTAGCTAGAGAAGTTTACGACAAGGTAATCAAAAAAGTGAGTTTAGATAAAGTTGCATTAATTACTGGTGAAGAAAAAATAATTCCTACAAATGCAAAATATTATCTATGTACTGTTGAATCTTTGCCTATTGATAAAGAATTAGATTTTGTAGGTGTGGATGAAATACAAATGTGTGCGGACCATGAGCGGGGTCATATTTTTACAGACAGATTGTTGAACTTAAGAGGAATAAAATTAACAATGTTAATGGGATCAAATACTATAAGACCAATAATTTCTAATCTTAATGATGACATCGAATTTATAAATAGAACTAGGCTTTCAAAACTCTCTTATGTTGGTCATAAAAAAATTTCAAGAATTCAGAGAAAAACTGCAATTATAGCATTTTCTGCAGAAGAAGTTTATGCCATCGCTGAATTAATAAGAAGACAAAAAGGAGGTGCTTCAATTGTTATGGGATCTCTCAGTCCAAAGACAAGAAATGCACAAGTAGAGCTGTATCAATCTGGTGATGTTGATTTTCTGGTTGCAACTGACGCTATTGGTATGGGAATTAATATGGATCTTGACCATGTTTATTTTTCCAATTTAAAAAAATTTGATGGAAAAAAATTAAGAAAGCTAAATTTAGCAGAAATTGGTCAAATAGCTGGTAGAGCAGGAAGATATCTAAACAATGGAAGTTTTGGTATAACAGGAGAATGTAAAGAAATAAATGCTGATGAAGTAGATTTATTGGAGAGTCATAAATTTGAAGAAATTCAATCTTTATTTTGGAGAAATTCAGATTTAAACTTTGAGAGTCCTTTTAAATTATTAAAATCTTTAGAGGAAAAACCTAATAAAAGATGGTTAAGAAAAATACATGAATGCGAAGATGAGAAAGCCTTAAAATTTTTTTTAAGAGACAAAAATTTAGAAAGTATCAAATTTGATAAAGATAAATTAAGTCTTTTATGGGAATGTTGCCAAATACCAGATTTTGTTAAAAAAACCTATGGCAATCACTATGAAGTGATTAAAAATGTTTTTAAATATTTAATAAATGAAAAAGGTAAAATTACAGATGATTATATGCGACTTCAACTCGTCAAACTTGATAAATTAGATGGAAATGTAGATTCTTTATCAAATAGAATTGCAAATGTAAGAACTTGGTCATATGTTTCAAATAAAAATAATTGGATAGAAAATCAAAACTATTGGATAGAAAAAACAAAACACTTAGAGGATAAGTTATCAGATAGATTACACGAGGAGCTTACAAAAACTTTTATTGACAAAAGGGCAAGTGTCCTAGCACGAGGCTTAAAACAAGATATGGAATTTGATACTAAAATTTTAGAAAACAACGAAGTAATGATTGATGATCAATTTATCGGGAAGATAAATGGACTTAAATTAGAACTAGATTTAAAAAAAGGTGCTCTAGAAACAGATATCAAATCGCTCAAAAAAGCAGCAAGACAAACAGTTGGTCCAGAACTTCAAAAAAGAATAGATATAATAATCGAGACACGTTTAATAGAACTGAGCGAGGATTTTAAAATTTATTGGAGAAAGTCTCCGATAGCAAAATTACAACCAGGTAGAGACTATTTAAATCCAAATATTGTTCTTATAGTTGATGATATTCTGGAAACAGATCAATTAAAAAAATTAAATGATTATCTAATGAAATGGCTAAAAAATAAAATACAAATTGTTTTGAGTAGTTTAATTGATTTAAGAAACCTTAAAGAAAAAAACTCATCAATTAAAGCTCTTGCATATCAATTATATGAGAACAATGGAGTCCTTCAAAGAAATCAAGTTAAAGATTATCTAAAAATATTAGGACAAAATGAGAGAAAATTTTTGAGAGATCAAGGGGTAAAATTTGGAAGATATCATGTATTTTTACATAAATTAATCAAACCAGAGGCTGTATACTTAAGAACTTTGCTTTGGAAAAATTATCATCAAAAATATTTTAATTTAAATCCACCTATGTTTGGTTTAAATTTTTTAGAAAATGATAAAATTAAAAACAGAAATTTTATGTTACTTTGTGGATTTGAGAAATTTGATAATTTTTACGTAAGGATTGATATTTTAGAAAGATTATTTGTTCAAATTATTAATTCAAACTCAGAAAACAATGAAATTAAATTAATTCCTGAAATGTTGAATTTACTTGGATGTAACAAGGATAACTTTAGAAAACTTTTAAAAATTATGGGTTATAAAGTTTTTGAAAAAAATAATCATATATATTTTAAATACAATCCTAGGAAAAGCTTAAAAAAAGTAAGTAAAAAACTCATTAAAGAAAGTCCTTTCAAAGTGTTAAAAAATTTAAATTTAAACCAGTAAGTAATGTTTTTTAAAGAAAAAAAAGGAGATACTAAAACTAGTGATTTAGCAAGAGTTGCAGCATTATTGATTCATGCCGCAAAAATTGATGAGAACTTCTCAAAAAAAGAAGAGGTTATTATAAGTAAGGCACTTTTGAAAATAGGTGCTGACCAAAATAATTTAGAAAATATTTTAAAAGAAGGTAAAGAAATAGAGGAAAACTCTAACCAAATTTTGGATTTTACAAGGGAAGTTAAAAGTATGGATGATAAAAAAAAAATTGAAATTATAGAAACCCTTTGGAGAATAATATACTCAAATAAGGAAGCAGATATGTTCGAAACTAATTTGATGAGACGACTTGCAGGCTTATTGTATATTGACAATAAGATCATGGGAGATATCAAAGAAAAAATTAAAAAAGAAAATCAATAATGACATATATAGTTAATGACAAATGCATTAAATGTAAGTTAATGGATTGTGTTGAAGTTTGTCCTGTAGATTGTTTCTATGAGGGGAAAAATATGCTTGTAATTAAACCTGATGAGTGTATAGATTGTGGCGTTTGTGAGCCTGAGTGTCCTGTTGATGCAATAAAAGCTGATACAGAGCCAGGGTCTGAAAAGTGGCTAGAAATCAATAAACGATATTCCGAAATCTGGCCAAATATAACAGTTAAGAAAGATCCACCATCGGATCACGAAAAATATAAAGATGAGCAAAATAAGTTTGAAAAGTATTTTAAAGAAAACCTTTAAAAAAACTAAAGCTACTAAATCAAAAAAAAAAGTAAACCCCAAAAAGATTGTAAAATTTAAAAAAGTAAAAAAAAAAATTAATAAATTACCAAAAAAATTAATTAAAACAAAAAAAACACCTTCAAAAAAATCTATAAAATCTGAAGTCAAAACTACAGAACAGAAAAGTGATGGTTTAAGAATTACAAAAAATAGTGAGGCTAAACCAGAAATTAAAAAAGTAAAAAAACAAGAAACAGAAAAAAGAGAATATAAGATTAAAGATTATGTTGTATACCCAAAACATGGTGTTGGGCAAATTACTGAATTTAAAAAAATAAATATTGGAGGAATAGACGTTGAAACTTACGTAATAAAATTTGAAAAAGATAAAGCAAATGGAATGGTTCCTGTTAACAAACAATTACACTTAAGACCATTAGCTACTATCAATCAGGTAAATAAATGCATCTCAATTTTAAAAAGTAAGCCTAAAATAAAAAGATCTATGTGGAGTAGAAGAGCACAAGAATATGAAGCAAAGATTTCATCAGGTAAGATTTATGAGCTAGCTGAAGTAGTAAGAGACCTTAATAAGGGGGATGATTTGATGGTTGACCAATCTTATAGTGAAAGACAATTGTTTGAAAAAGCATATGAAAGAATTCTTTCGGAATTTCAAATAATTCTAAATCTGTCATTAGAGGATACTCAAAAAAAATTAGATAAAGCTTTAAAAAGAAACTTAAATACTCAATCTAAACCAGAAGCAGCACCAATAAAGCAAGCTTCATCAGATTTACCTGAAGAAGAGACTATATCAGAAAATGAAGAAGATGTAGAGGAATAAAAAAAACGCCTCTCACACGTAAATCGTTATGAGAAGCGTTTAATAAAGAATACTAAGTAATTATCTTCTTCTTCTTTTTTTAGCTTTTTTCTTAGCTTTTTTCTTAGCTTTCTTTGCTTTTTTTCTTCTCTTAGGCATCTTTAGCTCCCTTTTTAAGTTAAACGAATCAATTGATTCGCTATTAATCTATTTTTATTTTTTTATGTGCCTTATGTCAAATCTTAAATTTTAAAGAAAATTTTTAAATTAAAATAAAAATTTAATTTTTTTTTAAAAAATTTTTAATTGTAAAAAAAGTTAGTGTTTATGCGCTTAATAATCAAATATTTTGTAAAAAATTAATAAAGTTTTTCTAAATCTTCTTTATATTTTTCTAGAATTTTTTTTCTTTTTATTTTTAAAGTTGGTGTTAACATTCCATTTTCAATTGTAAATTCTTTATCAATTAATTTTATTTTTTTTACTCTCTCAACAAGAGATAAGCTTTTATTTAAATCGTCTATATATAATTCAATTTCTTTTTTATTTTTTTCACTATCACTTACAATTAAAGCAACTAAATAAGTTTTTTTGTCTCCGTAAACAAAACTTTGTTTAATTTTTTCGTCAAGACATAGTAAATTTTCAATTTTCGAGGGTGAAATGTTATCACCACCAGAATTTACAATAATTTCTTTTTTTCTGTCAGTAATTTTCAAATTTCCTTCTTTTGTAATTTCACCTATGTCTCCGGTGTGTAACCAGCCATTTTTAATTATTTCGTCTGTTTCCTTTTTCATGTTCCAGTAACCAAGCATTACATTTTCACCTTTAACCAGAATTTCACCATCCTGTGCAATCTTCACCTCATTAGTTTTAAAAGGAGGTCCAACTGTATCAATCTTGATTTTTTCAGGTATATTGCAACTTACTACTGGGGATGCTTCTGTAAGGCCATAACCTTGTAAGGTTGGCAGTCCAATAGAATTCAAAAATTCACCAATTTTTTTATCCAAAGCACCTCCTCCAGAAACAAAAGCCTTTAAATTTCCACCAAACTGATTTTTGATTTTTCGTCTTACTAATTTTTCACATAAATAATTTAATATTTTTTCTCTAAAGCCCATATTTTCATTATTTAGTTTTTTTATTCCAAGCGAAATCGTCGAAGATATTAATTGTTTCTTGAGACCTATTTGCTTTGAAAAATTAATCGAAATCTTACTATACAAATTTTGATAAAATCTAGGTACAGCCGTCATTATGGTGGGTTTAGCAACTGACATATTAGATAATAACTTTTCTAAACTTTCAGCATAATAAATTTTTGCTCCTAATGTGATTTGTACAAATTGAACAGCATGTTCATATGAATGAGATAAAGGTAGCCAGGTCAAAAAAACAGGTTCACTATCTTTAACTAACGAATTCAAAATTTCTTGCGCACCCTCACAATTTGATAAAATACCCCCATGACTCAGCATTACACCTTTAGGGTTACCAGTTGTTCCTGAGGTGTAAATGATACAAGCTAGATCTTTTCTTTTAATATTTTGGTTAAAGCTTAAATGATCTAAAGTTTTTTCTTTTAAAAATCTTTCAAAAATATTTTCTATACTATCAATTTTATCATCTATATTTTCTATTGATAATACTTTTATTTTATCTGTAATGAATTTATCTATTTTTTTTAATTGAATATTATTTGAGACAATACAAATTTTTGGATTACAATCATTAATGATATATTCATAATCTTTTTCAGAGTATGTTGTAAATAAAGGAACTGTTATCCCACCAGCGTTCATTATAGCTATATCAGAGATAAGCCACTCAGGTCGGTTTTCAGATAATAATATGCATCTATCCCCTTTAGATAAATTTTTCCTTAAATATTCAGATAAAATTTGAATATTTTTTTCAACTTGTTTCCAAGTTATAAAATCTCTCTTATTATCTTTTAACCACTTTAAAAATGGTTTCTCAGAAGTAGATTTTACCTCTTCATATTTTGTAAAAAAAAGTTCTACTAAACTGTTAATTTTACTTAATTCCATAATTTGGTGGGCGAAGAGAGAATCGAACTCTCACTTCTTGCGAAACACGATTTTGAGTCGTGCGCGTCTACCAGTTCCGCCATTCGCCCTAATTGTTTAATAATTTATTAAATAGTATAAGAACTAAAATTATATTAAAACCAAAAAATGTTTAAAAGTCTTTACAAAAAATGTTTAGATTTAGCATCTCACAAAAGTTCTAAATATTATTTAGCAATAGTTTCTTTTATTGAAAGTTCGTTTTTTCCTATTCCTCCAGATGTAATGGTTATTCCAATGGTAATATCCAAAAAAAATGATTTTATTAAAATCTTTCTTATAACTACAATTTTTTCAGTTATGGGTGGTATGCTAGGTTACTTTATTGGTGCGTTCTTTTTTGAATTTGGAACGCATATCGTGAGTTTCTATGGTTATGAGGATAAGTTATTTAAGACTAAAGAAAGTTTAGTTAATAATGATGGTTTTCATGCTTGGTTAGGAGCACTTTTTTTAGCTGGTTTTACTCCTCTTCCATATAAAGTTTTTACAATTGCGAGCGGCCTGATAGGATTTGACTTTTTAATCTTTGTTTTAATCAGTTTAATTTCCCGAGGATTAAGATTTTTCATCGTATCGTACCTTTCTTATAGGTTCGGTAATTTATTTAATGATTATATGGATAAGCATGGGTCAAAATGGTTTACAATAATTGGAATATTAATTGTTATTATTGTTTTAATAATTTACCTGATTTTTAAATCTCATGTTTAATCTTAAAGCTGAAATTTACTTGAGAATAATTTTTCTAATTAGTTTAATAGCTTTGATTTCCGCTTATTTTATAGAATATATTCTAGGCCACCAACCGTGTAATTTATGTTTAATAGAGAGAGTCCCTTATGGGTTAAGTATAATTTTGATATCTTTAATGCTTATTATAAAAAGAAACGAAAATTTTATTATTTTGCTTTTAATACTGACTTTTAGTTTTTCTTTTTTTATTTCATTGTATCATTTCGGTATAGAACAAGGCATATTTCAAGAATCAACGGTTTGTGGTGCGAAAAATTTTTCTGAAAATATAAGTAAAGAGGAATTGCTTAATAAACTAAGTGAAAAGACTATAAGCTGTAAAGATGTGACATTTAGGATTTTAGGATTATCACTTACTACTATCAATATCTTAATAAGTGTATTATTTATTGTGATCTTAGCAAAAATTTTTACTAAATATGAAAAAAACAGATAGTAGAGTTGAAGAATTTATTAGAGTTGACCATGCAGGTGAGAGAGGTGCTGTCAAAATTTATGAGGGTCAGTTACTAGCTTTAAATACAATTGTTAAGAATGACAATCTAAAAAAAACAATTGAAGATATGAAAGAACATGAAATTGAACATTGCCAATTTTTTGAAAACGAAATAAAAAAAAGAAATATCGAGCCAACAAAATTTTTACCATTGTGGGATCTGCTAGGTGTAGGTTTAGGTTTTGGGTCTACTATTCTTGGGAAAAAAGCAACTATGCTATGTACTGCCTCCGTTGAAGAAGTAATAGATAAACATTACCAAGATCAAATAAATCAACTTGGTCCTGAAGAAAAAAATCTTAAAAAGAAAATTATAAAATTCAGAGAAGACGAACTCCATCATAAAGATATAGCTTATAAAAAAGGAGCTACCAAAAAAGGAATTTACTCAATTATGGATAAGATAATAAAAACAGGTTCGAAAATAGCAATTCGAATATCAGAAAAAGTATAAAATTTAAGCTTCTAATTCAACATCCCAATATAAATAATCCATCCAGCTTTTATGTAGATAATTTGGAGGAAAATTTTTTCCATTACGATGTAAGTCTTCTGTAGAGGGTTGATAAGGATATTGCGTCAGTTTCATGCCCGATAATTTTAGTAGTTTGCCTCCTTTTTTAACATTACAAGCAGAACATGCTGTAACAACATTATCCCAATTGGTTTCTCCACCTTTTGATCTAGGCAATAAATGATCGAAAGTTAATTCCTCGTTGCTACCACAATACTGGCAGGAAAACTTATCTCTGAGAAAAACATTAAATCTTGTAAAACTCGGTTTAGATTGAGGAACAATATAATCTTTTAGAGCAATTACACTTGGCAATTGCATATTAAATGAAGGACTTCTCACTACACGATCGTAATTATTGACTATAATTACACGATCTAAAAAAACTGATTTCACGGTATCTTGCCACGACCACAGCGATAGAGGATAGTAGCTCAATGGTCTATAATCGGCGTTTAAAACTAATGCAGGACATTTTTCTAGTGAAACATCTTGATCAATAAAGTTATTCATATCAAATTTTAACTTAAATAAAAATTTTTTTCAATATTTAGGAATTATTAAATTTTTTTATGATATAATTCAATGCAATACTTGAAGCATTTATAGGAATATGATGGTCACAATTTTTTATAAGATGCGTCTCAATGTCTATATTATTTCTCATAAAAAAATCTTTTGCCTCTAACATAAAATTTGGTGAGACAACTTGATCAGAGTCGCCGTGAATAAGTAAAATACTTGATGAGTTTTTTTTCCTCAATTTCAAATCTTTTTCATCAATAATTTTTCCAGAAAAACCCACGACACAATTAAAAGGTTTTTCAGAGGTGAGTCCTAAGTTTATTGACATCATGCAACCTTGGCTAAAACCAGATAAACAAATTTGATTATTTTCAAAATTAAATTCTTCTTTGATTTCTTCAATAAATTTTGATAATTTTTTTTCAGCCTTTAAAGCTTGATCCAAAATATAATCTGGATCATCACTGCTTAAATCAAACCACTGATATCCATTTATATTTATACTACATTGTTCATGACCATTAGGACAAATAAAAATAGTATTAGGTAAATGTCTTTTCCAGTTCAATGAGAGCATGCTAATATCCTTACCATCACCACCATAACCATGAAGTAAAATAATAGCATTTTTAATCTTAGTATTAGCCTCTGGTTTGACCATTACTGAGTCTAGGCAAAATGTCATAGTGTTTGATTTATGTTTTTTTATTCTTAAAACACCCTACAATACCTTCATGTTATCTGGAATGGTAGTTAAAATATTATCTTTAGTTTTGTTGATGGCAGTTGGTATTGTTTTAATTCTTGGTATCGGAACTTTATTTAAAGGTGGTGAAACCAGCAAAAAATATTCTAATAAATTAATGCAGTTAAGAGTTTTGCTCCAATTTATTGCAATAATTGCTTTGGTTGGTTTTGCATATTTTTTCAAAAATTAGTTGTAAGTAGTCAACCATTCAACAAAATTTTTTTCCCTAAAATCGATTGATCCAACAATTCTTGCAAACTCATATCCATCCTTGTTTATCAAAATTGTCGTGGGCACTCCTCTTAATCCAAACTTTTTCGCTAAAGTAATTGGTGAGTCGAAATATATCTTAAGATTATCTATACCTAAATCCTCAAAAAATTTAGAGGCTTTTTCTAAATTATCCTGACCAACATTAATTGGAAATATCTTTATATTGTTTAAATTTTTTTGAGATTGCAATTGATCAAGAGATGGCATTTCCTCTTTAC
This sequence comes from uncultured Pelagibacteraceae bacterium, assembly GCA_902524865.1. Taxonomy (GTDB): domain Bacteria; phylum Pseudomonadota; class Alphaproteobacteria; order Pelagibacterales; family Pelagibacteraceae; genus Pelagibacter. Next base: position 18,086 of record CABZEV010000008.1, read on the forward strand.
ATGGAGCACACCAAGTTGCCCAAAAATTGAGTAAAACCAAATTGCCTTTAAATTGATCAAGTTGAATTTCATTACTCTGATCATCTAAAAATGTCAATTCATCATATTTTTTAAGCTCTTTATTGATAACAAGATTTTTTATGTCTTTGATTTCTGCTGCAACACAATTAGATATTAAAAAAGTAAATATTATTAAAAATCTCATATTAAATAGGTATAATTAATTATCATGTCGAAAAATAAAAACAACCAGGCAATATGGGGCAATAGAATAAAAAAAAACACTTCATTAATTTTTCAAAAAGTAGGAAGTTCTATTGATGTTGATAAGAGACTATATAAAGAGGATATAATTGGATCTATTGCACATGTCGAAATGTTATTTAAACAAAAAATTATTACTTTTAAAATAAAGAATAAGATTATATATGGTTTAAACAAAATCAAAAAAGAAATAATAAACCGAAAATTTAAATTTAATAAAAAGTATGAAGATATTCATATAAACATTGAAAAAAGACTTTTCGAAATAATTGGTGAAGATGCGGGTTTTATTCACACTGCACGATCAAGAAATGATCAAGTGATTACAGACTTGAAAATTTGGATGAAATCTTCAACTAATGAAATTAATATTTTATTAGATACTATTATTAAGAGTGTAATAAGAGCAGCAGAAAAAAATATACATACTCTTATGCCAGGATTTACACATTTAAAAAATGCTCAGCCAGTTTCATTTGGTCACTATTTGATGGCTTATGTTGAAATGTTTGAAAGAGATAAAAAACGATTCATAAATAATCTAGATAGTTTAAATGAAAATCCTCTTGGTGTTGCCGCTTTAACTGGAACCTCTTTTAATATTGATAGAAATTACACTACAAAAAAACTTGGGTTTACAAAACCAACTAATAACTCAATAGATACAATTTCTGACAGGGATTTTGTGTTAGATTTTCTTTACTCCATTTCAGTCTGTTCCATGCATATTTCTAGAATAGCTGAGGAACTTATCATATGGAACTCTGATGCTTTCAAATTAATAAATTTATCAGATAAAATTGTAACTGGTTCTTCGATAATGCCACAAAAAAAAAATCCAGATCTATTGGAATTTTTACGAGGAAAGTCTGGAATTACTTATGGTAATTTGTTTTCTATGCTAACAGTTTTAAAAAGTTTACCATTATCTTACTACAAAGATCTTCAAGACGATAAAGAAATTGTTTTTAAATCCAATGATACACTGCTAAATTGTTTAAAAATACTTGACGAGATTCTTAGAAATTTTACGCCAAATAAAAAACAAATGATAGAATTAGCTAACACAGGATATTTGACTGCAACTGATCTTGCAGATTATCTCGTAAAAAATCACTCAATGCCATTCAGAAAAGCATACAAAGTGACTGCTAATATTGTGAACTTTGCTGAAAAAAAGAAAAAAAATCTCGATCAATTATCGCTGTCTGAACTTAAAAAAATTGAACCAAAACTATCAAATGATGTATTAAAAGTGTTTGATTTAAATAATTCTGTAAATTCTAAGAAATCATATGGTGGAACATCTTTTGATAATATTAAAAAAATGATATTGAAATATAAAAGAAAAAAATGAAAAAAAAAATTATTTTAGTAATAATTATATTTTCTACATTGATCGCTTGTGGAAAAAAAGGAGACCCAGTTTATAAAGAATTTGAAAGTAATTCTAAAATATTAAGCTACCTTCTAAATAAAGCTTAATGAGATTTTTAAATAGTAAACTTAAGGTTGAAAATACAATCCTGCAAAATATTGCTAAAAAATATGGAACACCTGCATATTGTTACTCGTATAAACAACTTAGAAAAAATATAAATGATTTTAAAAAAAATTTTAAATCCATCTCACCATTAATTTGTTTTGCTATTAAATCTAATACTAACTTAAATTTAGTAAAAGAAATAAAAAAATTCGGTCTTGGAGCAGATGTTGTATCAATGGGTGAATTAATGTTAGCTCTTAAGGCTGGAATTAGTCCAAAGAAGATTGTTTTTTCAGGAGTTGGTAAGACTTCAAAAGAAATTAATTTTGCAATTGATAAAAATATATTATTAATTAATTCAGAATCCAAAAGCGAGATCATAGAAATTGATAAAATTGCTAAAATTAAAAAAAAACAGGTTAATATTGGTATTAGATTAAACCCTAATACCGATGCGAAAACTTTGAGCCAAATATCGACAGGCAAAAAGGATAACAAATTTGGAGTTAATGATAAAAAATTTTTTGAACTTGTAAGATATTGTGAGAATTCTAAAAATATTAATTTGAGATGTTTAAGTGTTCATATTGGAAGTCAAATTTTAGATCATAAACCATATGAAAAAATGTTAAGAATATTAGATAAAATCATCAAAAAAACTCAATATAAATTTGATTTTATTGACCTTGGGGGAGGTATGGGCATCCCATACAACAATGATAAAAAACTAGATTATAAAAAATATCATTCAGCAATTAAAAAATTTTTAAAAAATAAAAAATCTAAGATTATATTTGAGCCAGGTAGATCAATAGTCGGCAATACAGGAGTTTTAATATCAAAAGTAATTTACATAAAAGAGGGTTATAAAAAAAATTTTGTAATTATAGATGCTGCTATGAATGATTTAATGAGACCTGCACTTTATGGTGCAATACATCGCATCTTACCTCTGTTAAAAAAAGGTAAAAAATCAAAAAAAATTTATGAATTTGTTGGTCCAATTTGCGAAAGTACAGACAAGTTCACGACTATAAAAAATTTTCAAGAATTGAAGGAGAAAGATTTTATCGCAATTTGTGATGTAGGTGCTTATGGTATATCACTCAGTTCTAATTATAATCTTAGACCTAAACCTATAGAAATATTAATTAATGGATCTAAAATAAAAGTAGTAAAAAAAAGACAAAAGCATCATGAGATAATTTAGCTTTTGGTAATTAATGATAAGAAACTTTCTATTTTCAATTTTCTTTTTTTCAGGAATAATTCTAATTTCAATTATTTTTCTGCCAACGTTAATCTTGCCACAAAAATTTACACTTTTTGGTGGGAAATTGATGGGTTATTGGGCTGCTATTTGTTTAAAAATTTTCTTGTCCACAAAAATTATCGTTAAAGGTAAAGAAAATTTAATTAAAAATGAAAAATTTTTTATTGCTTCCTCTCATCAATCTATGTTTGAAACTTTTTTCCTACAAACAATTTTTAATTCTCCTGTATTTATCTTGAAAAAAGAATTGCTTAAGATACCTATTTTTGGGTGGTACTTAAAAAAAATAGGATCAATTTCTATCAAAAGAAATAAGATATCGAAAGAAAACATAAATTTTTTTGAAGATATTTCTAATATAATTTCAAACACAGATCGTCCAATAATAATTTTTCCTCAAGGAACTCGAGTATTGCCCCACGAACAACCTCCATTTAAGAAAGGTGCATCAAGAATTTATGAAGAATTGAAAATAAAATGCCAACCGGTTGCTATTAATTCTGGGCACGTTTGGCCGAAAAGAGGAAAAAAAGATATTAATAAAACAATTACAATTTCAATTTTGGAACCTATCAAACCTGATTATTCCAAGGAAGAATTTTTAGGAATTTTAGAGAAAACTATATATTCTGAACTTAAATTACTAAATTAACCTTTCATAGGCATAACTACAAAAATACTATCAAAATCACCAGGATCTTTGATTAGCGCTGGTGAACCTGAATCATTTAAAAACATCTCAATATTATTTCCATCTAATTGTGAAGCAACATCTATCAGATATTTAGAATTAAAACTAATTTCTAAATCATGATCAAATTGCACTACAAGGGATTCTTTTCCATCACCACTGTTGGTATTATTTACAGACAAATCTAGTTTATCTTTACTTAAATTAAATTTAACACCATCTTTTTTATCAAGCGATACTGAAGCTACTCTATCCACCGAGCTTTGGAAAATTTTAAGATCAATTTCTAATTTTTTTTGATTATTTTTTGGAATTACTTGAATGTAGTTAGGAAATTTTCCATCTATTAACTTAGAAATTAAAATACTATTATTTAATTCAAATTTTATCTTGGATTTCATATTTGAAATTTTTACGTCGCCATCATAATTTTCTAATAATGTACTTAATTGAAAAATTGTCTTTTTAGGTAATATAATCGGTTCAAAAATTTTTTTTTCATTTAATCTGAGTTTTGAAATAGACATACGATGGCTGTCAGTGGATACTGCAGTTAAATAATTTTTATCCTCAACTTCTGTTTGATGAAAATAAATTCCACTTAAATAATGTCTGGTTTCATCATTCGACACAGAAAATTTACATTTATTTAGCAGCTTTAAAAGGTCTTTTGATTTAAGGCTAAATTCATTCTCATTAAAATTTTCATCTGTTAAAGGAAATTCCGAAGCAGACATACAATTTAAATTAAAAATAGATTTTTCTGATTCTAAATGAAGTTTGCTATTGTCTGTTAAAGTTAAATTTATTTTTTTTCCTGATGAGAGTTTTCTAACAATATCATACATAGTAGACGACGTAGTAGTTGTTTTTCCCTCTTCTATGACTTCGACGTTATTTATTTGATTAATAAATATTAAGTCTAAATCTGTTGCTGTTATAGTCAATTTTGAATTTTTTGCATCAAGTAATATGTTTGACAATATTGGAAGTGTACTTCGTTTTTCTATTACTCCTTGACAATAATTTAATGCTTGCTGTAGGTCTTGTTGGTTTACATTAAATTTCATTTTCTTTATTGCTATATAATATTCGATTTTTAAGTTTATCTATATTTGTAATCATATCTGGATCTTTTTCTTTTAACTTTTCAATAGTTTTAACTGAGTGAATTATAGTTGTGTGATCCCTATTTGAAAACTCTCTTCCAATTTCAGGCAGAGATTTTGAAGTCAAAATTTTTGTTAGATAAATTGCTGTTTGCCGTGGTCTCACTAGGTACCTAGATCTTCTTGATGAAAGCATTTCATTTTTGCTAATCTTAAAAAATTTACACACAGTAGTTTGAATGAGATCAATAGTTACTTTATTTTCATTTAGATTAAGTAAATCTTTTAATATTACTTTTGTCTCAGCTAAGCTTGGTATTTTGTTATAAATTCTTGAAAAAGATATTATTCTATTTATTGCACCCACCAATTCTCTTACACTCGTTGTGATTTTAATACTTATAAAATTCTTGATTTCCTCAGGTATATTAAACTTTTCAGGATACAAATTATTTAAGTCATTTATTTTACTTTCAATGATTTTTTTTCTGAGTGCTAAATCAGTTTTTTGAATATCCACAACTAGACCTCCTGCAAATCTTGACTTTATTCTCTCCTGAATTCTTGACAGCTTATTAGGGGATCTATCAGCAGAAATTATTATCTGAGAACCCTTATCTAATAATGCATTAAAAGTATGAAAAAATTCTTCCTGCATTGCCTCTTTACCATTCATAAATTGTATATCATCAATTAACAAAATATCTGTATTACGAAAATACTCTTTAAATTTGACCATATCATTAGATTTTATTGATTTTACAAATTGATACATAAAACGTTCTGCCGATATAAACATAACCTTATTATCTTTTTTTAAGTGATAACCAATTGCATTTAAAAGGTGTGTCTTGCCCATTCCAACACCACCATAAAGATAAAGTGGATTATAATGTGAAATATTCTCAGTAACTTTTACAGAAGCTTCGTATGCTAACTTATTACTAAAACCAGTGATAAAGTTATCAAAATTTTTGTTAGGATCTATACGATTATATTGTAAGTAAGAATCTTTTATGAAAGATACATTTTCTTTATTTTCTATGATATTATCATTATTTTTATCCTGAATTGAATTAAGTTTATTTTCAGTGATTCTGAATTCAATCCGAATAATTTCTTTTTTATAATTTTTTATAATTTTTAAAATTTGATCTAAATACCTTGATGTGATCCAATCACGAATAAATCTAGTAGGCACAGATAATAAGATATAATTATTGATTTCTTCGACAAAAGCTATTTTTTTAAGCCAACTGTCGTAAATATCTAGTCCTAATTTATTTTTCATTTCAGCTTGAACTAAATTCCAATCAAGAATATCTGATTTAGAGTCTTTTAAATTATTATTATTTATAGAATTGTTCATAAATGTGGAGAGCGTTCAGTTAGAACCATAATAAAATTTTTGCAACAAATAATTTTCAAAAATAAAAAAAAAATAAAATCTAGGATTGTGTAATTTTTTTTATTTAAAAAAAAGTATTTGACAAAAAAAAATAAAAAAAAATAAAAAAAAATATAAATAAAATTTACAATTGAATTGAATAAGATTGTTTATTTACTAAATCTAAATATTGTGTGGAAAATTTTTAAGATCACAGATTTTGTAGATTTAAAAGTTGTATTAGAATTAACAACCTGAAGTGTTATTAAATTAAATTGATGCTATTTTTTTTGTAAACCTTGAAACGTTTCTAGAAGCGTTTTGTTTCTTTACGATGCCTGTTTTAGCTATTTTCATCAACTCAGAATTCAACTTAGGTAAGAATTTTAAAGCCTCAGACTTCTTTTTAGCTTCAATCAAAGAATTCATTTTCTTTAAAGCATTTTTAAATCTACTTTTTCTAGCTTTATTAACAGCTGTTTGATTTGTAATTCTTCTTACTCTTTTGATTGCTGATTTTGTGTTAGCCATAAGTGCAGGGGTATAACTTGAGAATGAATTTTGGTCAATTAAATAATCATTATATTTGGCAGATATTACAAAAAAAAGAAGATCTATTAGAAATCATTTTTTTTTTAATAATTCCATTACATCCGGGCCTCTTACAATTAAGTCCTTTTCTCTCATAAACATTAAAATTCTTTTGGAAATTTCCTGATTTGCCCGCTGTGTTTTTAAAATCTCTAATACTTGACCCTCCCTTTTTGATAGCATTAATCAAAACTCTTCTAGAATTAAATATTATTGTTTTAAAATGTTCCTTATTTAATAAAGATACTTTTTTATCAGGTTTAATTTTACACAAAAATAAAATTTCACTTGCATAAATATTTCCTATTCCTGATACAAAATTTTGATCTAATAGAAAGTTTTTTATATTTTTTGTTTTCCCTCTCAAAAAAGAATAAATATAATTTAAGTTAAATTCTCGTTGAAATGGTTCTGGTCCAAGTTTAGAGAATCTCTTATCTAAAAAATGTTCATTAGTCACCATTTCAAAAAAACCAAATCTTCTTGGATCGTTATATACAATTTTAAGATCATCAAAAACTATTTCTACATGATTATGTTTTTTGGGTAATGTAGGTGAGCTATAAAAACTAGTATTAGTCACTAAACTTTTTTTTCGATTATAAATTAGATGAATAGTTCCTGACATACCAAGATGTAAAAGACAATAGGTTTGATTTGACAGACAAATAATCAGATATTTTGAAAATCTTTTTACTTTGACTATTTTTTTGCCTTTAAGGAATCTTGAAAAATTAAGTGGAATTTTGGTTCTTAAATTTCTATTTCTAACTAATACTTTTTTAACCTTTTTTTGTTTAATCTTGTTGTCTAAAGATTGACGTACAATTTCTACTTCTGGTAATTCTGGCATTTAATACTATATTGATTATATATTTTTGAATTATGCAACAATATCTACAAAATAAAAAAGGATTAGTCCAAAATGTTTTTAATCAAGTGTACGATCGTTATGATCTAATGAATGATTTCATGTCATTAGGGATACATCGTTTGTGGAAAAAAAGTCTATTAAATATGATGAATCCATCCAGCAATCAAAATTTAATTGATGTTGCTTGTGGCACTGGAGACATAGCTAAACTATTTGTTAAACATGTAAATAAATTATCTCAGGTTACATGTGTCGATCCAAATAAAGGGATGATAAGTAAAGGAAAAGAAAAGTTATCTAATTTTAAAAATATAAATTGGATTATATCTCCAGCTGAAAAAATTCCTATATCTGATAATTTATTTGACTTTTATTCAATAAGTTTTGGTTTAAGAAATACTGTCAAAATAGATAAAGCTCTTTCTGAGGCATATAGAGTTTTAAAACCTGGGGGTCGTTTTTTATGCTTAGAATTCTCAAAAATTCAGAACACAAATTTAGAAACCCTATACAAAAATTACTCTAAACTAATACCTTCTATCGGTCAGTTTGTTGTTGGTGAAAAACAGCCCTATGAATATCTAGTTAAAAGTATTGAAAATTTTCTAAACCAGGAGGAATTAATTGATGCAATGATTAAAAGCAATTTTAAAAAATGTACCTATAGAAATTTATCAGGTGGAATAGTTTCTATTCATAGTGGATGGAAATTTTGATGATAAAAAAATTAATTATTCTCTTTAAACTTGGAAGGAAAGTAGCCAGTTCTGATATTTTAAATATTGTATCAAAATTTAAAGAGCCACCATTAGCTATAAAGATTTTATTTAAGATGTTATCATTTTCATTTTCACCAAAAAAACAAGTGGATGCAAACAAAGATGAGGGAGAGAGACTGTCTGACTCTTTAGAGTCAATGGGAACTACGTTTATTAAACTTGGTCAATTTTTAGCCACCAGACCTGATATAATTGGCGAGGAACTCTCCAAAAAACTTGAGAACCTTCAAGATAAATTACCACCCTTTTCTTTGATACAAGCAAAAGAAATAATTAAAAATGATTTAGGTAATGAAAGTTATGACTCTATAATCAATTTAAGTGAACCAGTTGCTGCTGCTTCAATTGCTCAAGTCCACAAAGCTCAAATTAATGACAATGGAGTTCTTAAAGACGTCGCAATTAAAATTCTAAGACCAAACATAAAAAAAATATTTAATGAAGAGATTGATGCAATAATGCTTTTTGCTTTCTTAATAGAATCATTTATCAAAAAGACAAAAAGACTCAAGCTGGTAGAAGTAGTATTTTTGTTAAAAGAAATCACAAATCTGGAGATGGATTTAAGGTTTGAAGCAGCTGCTGCAAATGAATATGCTGAAAACACAAAGAATGATGTTGGATTTAGAGTTCCTAAAATTTATTGGAATTACACTAGCGAAAATGTAATGACCCTAGATTGGGTGGATGGAATATCTATAAGAGAAACGGAAGAGCTCAAAAATAGAGAATTAAACACTGAAAAAATAGCAGAAGATATTATTCAAAATTTTTTAAGACATGCTGTAAGAGACGGTTTTTTTCATGCAGATATGCACCAAGGAAATATATTCATAGATAATGATGGTCAAATTGTTCCGATTGATTTTGGAATTATGGGTAGATTAGATAAAATGAGTAAAAGATTTTTAGCTGAAATTTTATTTGGTTTTATCCAAAGAGATTATCGAAAAGTTGCTGAAGTACATTTAGTTGCAGGTCTTGTACCAAAAGAGGTTCCAATAGATGATTTGGCTCAAGCCCTAAGATCCATCGGCGAACCAATTTTTGGTCAAGCAGTTAAAGATATTTCTGGAGGAAAATTATTAAAGCAACTATTTGATGTAACAGAAAAATTTAACATGCAAACTCAACCTCAGCTTCTAATGCTACAGAAAACAATGGTTGTTGTTGAAGGTGTAGCTAGAAAATTAAACCCTAACACAAACATTTGGACCACCTCAAAACCAGTTCTTGAAAGTTGGCTGAAAGAAACAAAAAATCCAATGACAAAACTAAATGAGACACTTCAAAATACATCAGAAGTAATAAAAAGATTACCAGAATTTCCTAAAATTATGGATAAAGCTAATCAAGCTCTTACTTATCTTGCTAGTGGACAAATTCCACAAAACTCAAATTCCTATACAGCCTTAAACACTCAAAAATCAGAGATGACTGCTTTTAGAAACCAATCTATTATTGGTTTATTAATCCTTGTAATTTTTGGTCTTTTAATATTTTAATTCAGTCGATGAAAGATTTATCAAACAAAAAAGTTCTTTTTATAATATGTGGTGGAATTTCTGCTTACAAAAGTCTTGAAACGATAAGAATGTTTAAAAAAAGTAATGCTGAAATAAAAACAATACTAACTAAAAGTGCAAAGGAGTTTGTAACCCCATTATCTTTAGCCTCTTTATCTCAAGGTAAAGTTTATGATGATTTATTTAGCCTAGAAAATGAGACAGAGATGGACCATATTTCTTTATCAAGATGGGCCGATGTAATCATTGTCGCTCCAGCAACTGCCAACACCATTTCCAAATTAAGCCAGGGTAACTCAGACAACTTAGCATCCACAGTCATATTAGCTTCAAATAAACAAGTTTTTTTAGCTCCAGCGATGAATGTTAGAATGTGGGAACATCAGTCTACACAGAATAATCTAAAAACATTGAAAGGTTTTGGCTACAAAATTATTGGCCCTCAGATAGGTGATATGGCTTGTGGTGAATATGGTGAGGGTAAAATGTCTGAACCTTTAGTTGTTTATGAGGAAATTCAAAATTTTTTATTTAATAAAATCAAAAATAATAAACTCAAAGCTCTTGTAACCGCGGGTCCTACTAATGAATATATAGACCCTGTAAGATTTATTACAAATAAATCTAGCGGAAAACAGGGTTATGAGATAGCAAAATCTCTCTGTAAAAGAGGTTTTGATACAACTTTAATATCTGGACCTACAAACCTAAAAATAGATGAAAATATTAAATTAATCAAAGTTGAGACTGCTGAAGAAATGTTTAAGGCCACTCAAAAAAATCTTCCAACTGATATAGCTGTATTTGCTGCTGCTGTTGCTGATTTCAAAGCTAGTCATGAACATAAAGAAAAGATTAAAAAAGTTGATAATTTAACATTAAATTTAGAGATGAATATCGATATTTTGAACTATGTTTCTAATCATAACTCTATGAGACCAAAAATGGTTATAGGTTTTGCTGCTGAAACGACAAGTTTAGAAAAAAATGCTATTCAAAAATTAAAAGATAAAAATTGCGACTGGATAATTGCTAATGATGTCTCAAAAGATGAAAGTGGTTTTGATAATGAAAATAATGAAGTTACAATTTTTTATAAAAACAAAAAAATGAAAAAAGAGAAACTTTCATTAAAAAAGAAGTCAGAAATTTCAGAGGAAATTGTAGATAGAATAGTTGTTCAAATAAATTAATGGTTAAAGTTCAAATCAAAAAACTTGACCCAGCTGTACAATTACCCGAATATAAAACCAGTGGTGCATCAGGTGTAGACTTAATTGCATTTGTAAAAGAACCCATTAATCTAAAACCCAAAACATCTGTTTTAATTCCCACAGGATTATCTGTTGCCTTCCCAGAAGAGTATGAGATTCAAATAAGACCAAGATCCGGTTTGGCAGCCAAAAATAATATTAGTGTGTTAAACACTCCGGGCACTATTGATAGTGATTACAGAGGAGAAATAAAGGTTATCATCTATAATCATGGTAATGAAAATTTTTCAATTAATAATGGTGATAGAATTGCTCAAATGATATTAGCGCCTGTGGTCAAGATGGAATTAGAGGAAATAAATGATTTACCTAAATCTATCAGAGGTAAAGGTGGATTTGGTTCAACAGGTAAATGAATATCAATTTAAATAAAAAACAAATAGAGAGATTTTCAAGACAAATAGTTTTAAAAAATATTGGAAGCTTAGGACAAAAAAAAATTATTGGAGCAAAAGTTTTAATTATTGGAATGGGAGGTTTAGGTTGTCCTGCGGCCGAGTTTTTGGCAAGAGCAGGGGTAGGTATTTTAGGCATTGTTGACCCTGATATTGTTAATTTATCAAATATTCACAGACAAAGTCTTTACAACATCGAAGACTTAAAAAAATCTAAAGTAAAGTCTGCTCAAAAAAAATTAAAAAAGATAAACTCAAACATAAAAGTAAACTCTCATAAAATAAGATTAAATAATAGCAATTATAAAAAAATTATAAAAAATTATGACTACATAATTGATGGATCAGATAATTTTGAAACAAAATTTTTAGTTAATGATGTTTCAAGAAAATATAAAAAATTTCTTGTAACTGGAGCAATAAGTAAATTTGATGGTCATATTTTTAGTTTTGATTTTAAAAATAAAAAAACACCTTGTATAAGATCTTTTTATCAAGAATATGAGATTTCAGACGATATACTAAATTGTGAATATGAAGGTATCTTAGGCACGGTAGCTGGTATTATAGGAATTATGCAAGCGAATGAAATTTTAAAAAAAATTTTATCTATCGGTAAAAATTTGAATGGTCAAGTTTTGATTTTAGATCTATTAAATCTAAATTTTAGAAAAATTAAATTTAAAAAGCTAAAAGATGTCAAAAAAAAAATTTAAACTTTTTCTTATAACTTTATTTTTATTATCTTTTACCTCATTAAGTTATGCTCAGGAAACTTTCTTGTCTTTAAAGAAAAGTAAGGTGAATGTAAGGTATGGACCGAGTTTTGAGTCTCCTATAAAATTTATTTATAAAAAAGTGAATTTGCCTCTCCAACAAATTGATAAAAAAGAGAACTGGCGAAGAGTAATTGATTTTAAAAACAACAGCGGATGGATACATTGGTCTCAATTAAAAAAAATAAATTCAATCATTCCCACAAAAGACAAAATTTTATTCAAAAATCCGACAAATTTTTCCAAACCATTGGCTAGAATTAAAAGTGGAAGAGTTCTAATAGTTCAAAAATGCAATGGAATTTGGTGCAAAATAAATACGGATGATTTTGAAGGTTGGATAAAGACAGACAATATTTGGGGTGTATTAGATTAAGAGTTTTTTGATTTACTCGCCCACCACTTATCTAAAATAAAATACCATATAGAATTAGCTATTGGTTCTACTATTGCATCTGTAAGTGCTATCATAAAGCTAACATCAGCAACTAATATTAAAACAGTTATAGCTATAGCAAAATGACCAATTGTATATATAATGGTTCTTAAAATTGAACCTCTATTATTTGTGTAAATCTGTCCAGCAGCTTTAAATATGCCAGTTGTTAATTCCATTATTGTTTAAACGGACTATCAAGCACACAAGCAACTAGGTGCACTCTAGCCTGTTCTCCACCATTAAAAAAGTTATGATATTTTGTATTATTTGTTATCCATACCTTACCATCAGCTGGAAGATGTTTTGCTACATTTTCAATTACCATCGAACAGCCTTTATTAGTTATGATGGGTACATGCAGTCTACATTCAGGATCTTTATGCCAGCTTAATGTCGATCTTGGCTCTTTTAATAGTAATCTAACTCTACCTAATTTAAACCTTTTACTTAAAGTGTTGTAAACTTCTTTAAAATAGGTATTTTCAAATTCAGGAACTAATTGAGTATATTTTGACTCATCAATATCAACATCTCGAGAAACTTCTTTCCCAGTTTCATCAGCAATTGTCCAATATTTTCCTCTTATATTATTACCCTCGATAGAACTTCTATCATTTGGGATTTGATTTAATGGTATTGCTCCAAAATGGGTAACCCCAGGAGAGTTAAATTTTTTAGCTTTTAAAACTTTATCCAAATCATTTCTTAATTTTGATATATCAAAACTAAGATTAGGAACTTCGTAAAAGTCTTCAAAATTTGCTGTTCCCATATTTTTTTGTCCTGTTTTATAGAATTAGTTTAATTTCAAATCAAATCGATCAGAATTCATAACTTTTACCCATGCCGCGATAAAATCTTTAACAAATTTATCGCCCGAATCTTCACATGCATAAACTTCCGCTAGAGCTCTTAGTTGGGAATTGGAACCAAAAATTAAATCAACTCTTGTCGCCTTCCATTTAGTTTTTTGAGTTTTTCTATCTTTACCAATAAATGTTTGTTCAGATTTATCTTCCT
>CABZEV010000009.1 GCA_902524865.1 uncultured Pelagibacteraceae bacterium
AGACACAATTTCAATCGCTTTACCTGTTTGCATTAAGGCAGTTCCAGCAAAAACTAAAACTAAATCTGGATAGGCTATCGCTGCTGCTAAAGATGAGTTTTTAGTTAAATTTAAATATTGGTTTGTCGTAGGTGGAATTATTATTCTCAAAGCTTGGGGCATTATCACAAGTTTTAAAACCTGGTTTGGAGTAAGACCAATAGATGCTGCAGCCTCTTTTTGACCTTTTCCAACTCCCTGGATACCTGCCCTTACGCATTCAGCTATAAATGTAGCAGTATATAAAGAGAGAGATAATGTTAAGGCAATTAACTCTGGTGGTAAACTAACTCCTCCCTCATACCTAAACGAAGTTGCTGCTAGTTGCTTTAAAACAGGTATCTCAAATGACAATCTAACCCCACCTATCAAGAAACTTAGAAGTGGTAAAATGATAATTAGACCCAAAGATATTAATAAAACGGGTATTTGTTTACCCTGATTTTCCTGTACTTTCTTTGCATGAATACGAATAACAATTATTGAAACAAGGACTGCAATTATTGAGTAGAAAAAAATATTAAAATTTTGCCAAACAAAAGCTGGAACAAATAAACCTTTGATTGTTAAGTAAGAAACTCCAAACATTGGTTCAGCGTCTTGAGGTAATGGCAAAGCTCTTAATGCTGCAAAATACCAAAAGAATATTTGCAACAATAAAGGAATATTTCTAAAAAATTCTACGTAAAATGATGCAAATCTATTAATTAAATAATTAGGTGATAATCTAGCTACCCCTACGATTACTCCTAAAATTGTGGCAAATATAATACCAATTACAGAGACTAATATAGTATTAAGTAAACCAACAAGATATGCTCTGAAATAAGAATGGGATCCATCATATTCTATAAGCGAAAATTGAACATCAAAGGATGATTCTTGTGATAAAAATCCATAACCAAAATCAATACCTCTGTTTTCCATATTGACTTGAGCATTGTATGTAAAAAATCCAAAAATTAAGACGACAGCTAAAACTGTAATTAATTGAGGTATTATATCTTTTAGTTTTAAATTCACGATGAGAACAATATATGAATTTATAAAAAAAGGGCTAGATAAATCTAGCCCTTTTAATTTGTTTATAACTTAAATTATCTTGATGGTGGAACGTATAAAATACCACCTTTAGTCCATAATTCATTCGGACCTCTGTCTGGTAAGATACCAGTGTCAGCTATATTTCTCTTGTAACTTTCACCATAGTTTCCAACTTGTTTGATAATTCTTAAGTTCCACTCATTATCTAAACCGAATGCAGCACCCATTTCACCTTCAGCACCAACTAATCTTTTAATAGCAGGATTATCTGAAGTTTTCATCATGTCCGCATTTGCAGAAGTAATTCCATACTCCTCAGCTTCGATCATAGTATTTAAAGACCATCTTACGATATCTTCCCATACTGAATCACCTTGTCTCACAACAGGGCCTAATGGCTCTTTAGAAACAGTCTCTGGTAATACAATATGATCGTCTGGATTAGACATCTTTGTTCTTTGTGCAGCAAGACCTGATTTATCAGTAGTGTAAGTATCACATCTACCAGCATCATAAGCAGCTACAACTTCATCGGCTTTTTCAAAAGCTACTGGTTCATACTTGATTCCTTTTGAATTAAAAAAGTCCCTCATATTTAACTCTGTTGTTGTACCTATATTTGTACAAGCAGAGATACCATCTTTGAATTGGCTTGTTGAAGTAATACCAGAACTTTTTCTGACCATAAAGCCTTGACCATCATAGAAGTTTACTCCAACGAAAGTAAGTCCGATATCTGCATCCCTAGAAAGAGTCCAAGTTGTGTTTCTTGATAAAATATCTATTTCACCAGAAGTTAAAGCTGTAAATCTTTCTTTAGCACTTAGTGGTGTAAACTTTACTTTATTTGCATCACCCAGAACCGCAGCAGCTACCGCTCTACATACATCAACATCTATACCAGTCCAATTTCCTGCTGCATCAGCATTAGAAAATCCTGGAAGACCTTGAGATACTCCACATCTCACAAAACCCTTTTTTTGAGTGTTTTTAAGTGTTTTTGATTTTTTAGCAGCCATAGACTCTGTTGTAAAAGTGAACAACACAGCAACCATAGCAACTAAAGAAGTTAATTGTTTTAAGTATTTAAACATATTTCTTCCTATTGTTTATTTATTTGTTAACAAATAATTCAAAATTACTTTTGAATATTCTTAATTTAAGCACGATAAAAATAGGGGTTCAAGGGAAATTTAATCTCATTTCAAATTAATTGAAAATCTAGTCAAGATAAATTTTGATCAAAAATGTGCTAGTAATGGCGCGCCCTGAAGGATTCGAACCTACGACCCTCGGTTTAGAAAACCGATGCTCTATCCAGCTGAGCTAAGGGCGCAAAATCTAATTACATATACAATAATTAATTAATTTTTAAAAAGAAATTTTTTCACAAGAAGTAAGATTGTTAATAACTCAATTCTTCCAACAATCATGAAAAAAATAAGACAATATTTGGTAAAATATGAAAGATTATAAAAAGTTAGATCGCTTAAAGTATATGAGCTGGAATTGACAGTATTCATTAATGTTAAAATAGATAACTTAAATGAATTTTCGAAGCTAAATTCGCTTATAGTCAATAAGATTGTTAAAATAAAAAGTGATAAGATAAATATGAGAACTGATAAAAAATATTTACTTATCTCATCAAAATCGAAATTAGCTTCAGAGAAAAATAACTTATTCTTATATATATTTTTTGGTCTACTGAATGATAAAATTTGATTAACTGAATATATAAATAAAGAATAAATCTTCATAAATCTCAACCCTGAGCTTGTGGAAAAAAAAGATCCTCCAATAATTACCAAAATCAAATAAATGAAAGTCAAATTTGTATTTGAATTATCAAGTGTAAAACCAATATTCGACATACTACTTGATATTGACAGAAAATAATTCAAAAAGTTTTGATTAAAACTAAAAAATAAAAAGAAAATTATTAAAACTATGATGAAGTAAATTATTAAATTGAGATCTTCATACAAAAAATTTATATTTTTTCTCTTGAAGAAAAATAAGTTGTAACTGAAAAAAATACTAAAAAAAGAAGTTAACATCAAAAATGACAAAATAATAGTTTGAGTGTCGTCTCTAATTATACTAGATAAATTATTTGTAGGTAAAAAACCTCCAGAGGAAATTAAAGATAATGCTAAATTTAATGAGTCATACGTTCTTATAGAAAATAAATTTAGTATTATAAAAATTACTAGAGTTATACCTGAATATATAAAAAAGACTTTTATTGCTTGCTTGAGCTCTTCTGAAGTATTAAATGAAAAAAAATTTGTTAACGTTTTTTTAAAATTTTCATCATAAATATCTATTAAATAGATTATAGAAAATAAGAAATATAATCCACCAATCCATTGGGTAGTTGACCTCCATAGAATTAGACTTTGATCTATATTTTTAATATTTTCAAAGATAGTAAAACCAGTAGATGTAAAACCTGAAACTGCTTCAAAAAAAGAATTTATAAAAGTTAAGTTATAAATACTTAGGTAAAAGGGAATAGATAAAATTAAAGGAAGTAAAATATATCCAAGAAAAACAGTTAAAATTTTTTGAAAAATTGATGTTTTTTTTGGCGATATTTTTAAATTGTAAAAAAGAATTGCCAAAATCGAAGAGAAAAATAAACTTAAATAATAAGTATCTAAGTTTAGATAAAGATTGAAATAGTAAGAATAAATTATATTAAAAAAAGATAAGATAGAAATTAATCCAAAAAAGAAACTTAGATATCTAATTTGCAATCCAAACATCTAATTACACTGAACTTAATCTAAAAATATTTTCAACAAAAGATATAGAGTCCTTTTTAACAATAAATACAACTCTATCATCTTTTTTAAAAACAAAATTGGATCTTGGTATGATTATTTTTTCTTCTCTTAATACAGCACCAATCCTTAGCTCATCTGGTAAATTAGAATTTTTAATTTCTTTGTTGATTAATTCAGAAGTCTCAATTATTTCAGCCTCAATTACCTCGTATTCACCATCCGATAGAGTATATGCATTTTCAATTGTTCCTTTGTGGATATGTTTTAAAATACTTGAAACAGTCGTCATTCTTGGATCAATTAAATCATCAATTTTTAATGATGATTGAAGAAGTGAATAATTTGGTTTGTTAATTAATGCCATTGTTCTTTTATCATCTATATCTTTTTGATCTTTAGCAAATTTTTCAACTAACACACTGACCATTAAGTTATCTTCATCATCATTTGTTAGGGCTAACACAGTTTCAGCTTCCCCTAAGTTTGCTTCAGTTAAAACTTCTTCATCTAGTCCATCACCATTTATAACAATCGCATCATTAAGTTGATTTGCTAAAAACTCTGCTCGCTCCTTATTTTTTTCAACAATTTTTACCCTTACTGTTTCTAGGGTCTCCTCAATGTTCTTAGCTAAATTAAAACCAATATTTCCTCCACCTATAATCAAAATCTTTTTTGAAATTTTTTCTTCATGACCAAAAGATTCGAGAGTTTCTGACATTTGTGACGAATTAATAATCACATAAATTTTGTCATCTTTTTTTACCGAGTCTGTTTTCTTTGGAATAAAAAATTTATTATCTCTATTAATTCCTATAATATTTGCCTCTAATTTTGGGTATTTATTTGTGAGTTCATTAAACTTAATACCTATAGATTTACAATCATCTTTAATGAATATCTCCAATAATCTTATTTTATTATCAGCAAAAGGTACACTATCTAACGCACCTGGCGCCTCCAATTTTCTTTGAATTGATTTGGAAATTTCTATCTCAGGAGAAATAATCACATCTATTGGTAAATTTTCTTTATTATAAACTCTTGTAAATCTTGGGTTTAGATAGTCTTGTGATCTAATTCTTGCTATTTTTTTTTGAATATTAAATATTGAAAATGCTATTTGACAAATAAGCATATTAATTTCATCATTTCTTGTAACTGCTATAATCATATCTGTTTCAGCAGCATTGGCTTTCTCAAGAATTGACGGATATGTAGCTTTTCCAACGATTGCCTTAACATCCAAACTATCATTGATTTTTTGAATATCCTCACTTGATTGATCAATGACTGTTATCGAATGGCCTTGTTCGCTCAATAATTTTGCAATAGTAAAACCTACTCTACCGGCACCACAGATGATTATATTCATTTTAGTTAAATTCTTTTATTCCTAAGCCTTTAAGCTTTCTATGAAGAGCACTTCTCTCCATCCCAACAAAGTTAGCTGTTTTAGATATATTCCCATTAAATTTTTTAAGCTGAATAGTTAAATACTCTTTTTCAAAGTTTTCTCTAGCCTCTTTTAATGGCACAGATAAGCTATTTTCACCAATTTTATCATCATAATTGTCGCTTTTTAACGACTCTTTTACAATGTTGGAAATTTTGTCTTTTGTATCAGGTTGTAAAATTGCAATTCTTTCAATCAAATTTCTTAGTTCCCTTACATTGCCTTTCCAATCATGATTCAAAATATATGAGTCATTTTCATCAATATCTAATTCTTTAATATTATAATTTTTGGAAATCATCTTTGAAAAATATCTTATTAACAGAGGTATATCTGAAATTCTCTCATTTAATGATTTAATGTTAATTTCAAAAACGTTCAATCTATGGTAAAGATCCTCTCTAAAATTACCTATTTTTATTTCATCTTTTAAATCCTTACTTGATGAACAAATTAATCTAACATCAACATTGACGTCATTAGTACCATTTAATCTTTTAAATTTTTGATCAATAAGAACTCTTAATATTTTTGATTGAATGACAAGGGGAATTTCAAAAACTTGATCAATTAATAAAGTACCTTTATTAGCTTTTTCTAAAGCACCATATGAAATGGAACCATCACCCTTTTCCTCCCCAAATAATTCTAGTTCATATTTTTCCGAGTCAAGAAGTGCTCCATTTAGAATAATAAATGGTTTTTTTTCTCTTTTTGAATTTTTATGAATTTTTCTTGCAATTAATTCCTTCCCTGAACCTGATGGCCCATTTATAAGAATTCTGCTCTCAGTTAAAGATATTTTTTTTATTTGTTCTCGTATTGTAGATATATTTTTACTATCACCAATTAAATCATATGAAGAAAATAACTTATTTTCATAATCCTTATTTTGTTTTTTTAATTGAAGATTTTCAACAGCCCTAGTTATAAAGTTTAATAATCTAGCTTGGTCAAAAGGTTTTTCTACAAATTCAAATGCACCGTGCTTTAATGAATTAACAGCCATTTCAATATTAGCATGCCCTGTAATAATAATTACTGGTACATCTTTATTTTTAGACTTGATGTGAGATAATAACTCTATTCCATCATTATCGCCTTTATCTAATTTTACATCTAGTATAGCCACATCAGGCATTTTTTTGTCAATTTCTTTCAAAGCTTGATTATAATTAGCCGCTATTCTAGTTTTGTAACCAGCATCAACAATTAACTCATTCAGGATATTTCTTATATCCACATTATCATCAACTATTAATATTTCTATTGTCATTTAAATAAAATCTTATCTGTATTTTCGCACCATTATTAATTGGAATAAATTCAAGTTCACCTTTGTGATCATTTATAATTTTGTTTACTATAGATAGTCCTAGTCCAGTTCCATTTTTTTTTGTTGTGTAATATGGATTTAAAATTTCCTCTATATTATTTTTGTCAAAACCAATACCATTGTCTTCTAATGTTATTAAAATATGGTCATTATTTGATGAAATATCAATTGAAATTTTCTTTTTAAAATAAGGGTTTTTTTCAACCTTTTGTTCAATACTTTCAATAGAGTTCTTTATCAGGTTAATAAAAACTCTTGAAATTTGCTCTTTGTCACATTCGAGTAAAATTTCCTCATCTTTTTTATTTAAATCAATTTCAATTGATTTATTGACTTCTGATAATAATTTGATCTTTTCATTTAATAACTTTACTAAATTATTTATCTTAAAAATAGGTTTTGGCATTCTGGCAAAATCTGAAAATTCGTTTACTAAATTTTCTATTTGTTTTATCTGAGAGTTTATAATTTTTAAGTTTTCTTTAAATGATTGTTGGTCTTCATTATTTATTTGTCCAGAGTATTTAGTTCTAATTCGATCTATTGTTAATTGTATTGGTGTAAGAGGATTTTTAATTTCATGGGCTAACTTTCTTGATAGATTTCCCCATGCTTTATATCTCTCATTAATTATTAATTTTTCTTGCTGGTTTTTAAGTCTGCTAATCATAGAATTAAAGTTTTTATTCAATACTTCCATATCTTTATCAGTTTTGATCTCTGGTACTTTTGCATTTAAGTTTCCATGACCTATTTCTGTTGATGCTAGAATAAGATTGTTAATAGATCTAAAAAATCTTGATGAAAATCTAATTGCTATTGTAATAGAGATAAATAGCAACAATGAAACAATTATAATATAAATGATAAAAAAGGAAATTTTTATGCCTGTACTTCTATCCTCAACAGTATAATAAAAATTAATTGCTTCTTGAGACTCAACTAAATAATTTGAAATATCTTTATCTAAAAATTTTACCACATAGATAAATCTATCTTTTGATGATTGTAATCTCATTATCGCGGCTGAAATATTAGCTTTAGTGTCTATTATCTTTAATGGTCGATCATCCTCAAGAACTAAATTCAGTGCTTTATCAACAGGTGGAATGTATTTTTTTTTTTTTTCGGTTGAGTATAATAGTTTTTTATTTTTATCAATAATATGAATTTCATCAACATTTCGAATTAGTTTTTGTGTCCTTAAAAATCGTAAATATTCATTTGCATTTTCATTTAAAAAATTAACACTTTTGTTAGTATCAAAAGCAATCAAAATTATATCTGATTGTATTTTATTTCTTACCTCTTCAACATAATTTTTAGCAAGTTCATAGGAATTATTTACGACAGTTGTAACTTTCTTATCAAAGTACTTTTCTAGAGCAAAAGAAAAAAGAAATAAGGAAAAAATTGAAATTAAAATTGATGGTATTAAAGTAAATAATGAAAAATACGTTATGTATTTTTTATTTGATGTTAAGCCATCCTTATCAATATCAATTTTAATTGAGTTTTTAACTTCTACAAAAATAAAAATGAATAATAAAATAAGTAAAAAAATATTTGAAATTAGTAAATATTGTAAATTTTTTTCATTTAAATCAACAAAACTTCTATCAATAAATGTCAAAAAGGTTAAAAAACCTAGAAATAGTGTGATACTAGATAGAACAATGATTATTATATTTTTTTTCAAAAATTCTAACATAAATTAGAATTATAGCATTTAAACGAATGAACAACTATTTTGTAATATTAGCTGCTGGAAAAAGTAAGAGATTTAATAAAAAAATACCTAAGCAATTCTTTAGTTACCGAAATAAAGAAATAATTGATCATTCCATAGAAAAATCCCTCAATTCAAAGCTATTTAAAAAGATTTTGATTGTTACAAATAATCTTCAACATTTTAAAAAAAAGAAATATCCTAAATCAATAAGTATTATTAAAGGTGGAAAGGAAAGATCAGACTCTTCTTTAAAAGCTTTAAAATATTTAAAAAGATATAAACCAAAAAACGTATTTGTACATGATGCAGCTAGGCCTAATTTCTCAATTAGATTACTAAAAAATATTGTCAAAAATTTGAAAAATAGCAAAGCTGTAGTTCCAATTATAAATTCAAGAGACACAATAAAATACAAAACTCAAAATCGAATATTTAATCTTAATAGGAATAATTTGTTATTAACTCAGACCCCTCAAGCATTTAGATTTAAGGATTTATATGAAATTGCAAAAAATCAAAAAAGTAAAGTCACTGATGAAGCAACTTTATTTATAAATAAAGATTTCAAAATAAAATTTATACCAGGTGAAAAAGAAAATAATAAAATTACATATATTGATGATATAAAAACCCCCAAAACTTTTTATGGTATAGGTTTCGATATCCACAAATTAGTAAAAAATAAGAAACTTTATCTTGGAGGAGTAAAAATTCCTTTTCATTCAGGTCTTGAGGGTCATTCTGATGGGGATGTAATTTTACATGCAATTATTGACTCTATCTTAGGAGCTATTAAAAAAAAAGACATTGGAACATATTTTCCTAATACAAAAAAATTTAAAAATATCAGATCTCCAAAAATGCTAAAACCAATTATATTTGATCTTAATAATTCCAATTTAATTATAAATAACTTAGATATAAACTTAATTTGTCAGAAACCAAGAGTCTCAAAATACAGAGACAAAATAATTCAATCAGTTTCCAAATTAACTGGTCTTAATGAAAACCAAATTAATTTAAAAGGTAAAACTGTAGAAAAATTAGGTTTGATAGGAAAAGAAAAGGCTATCGCATGTGAAACCATAATTTCAATCACAAAATATGATTAAAACTTTTAATTCATTATTAGTAACAATGTTTGGGCTAGGAAAAATTAAGATTATTCCTGGAACTTTTGGATCCTTTGCTACAATTATTTTTCTTTATTTTTTTTTTCACATACTAAAATTATCACCAAATATAATTTTATTATATTTAGTTATTATTTTTATTTATTCATTCATAGCAGTTGCATCACACATTAAGGATGAAGAAAATAAAGATCCTAAAGAAGTCATTATTGATGAATTTATAGGTCAATCTATACCAATTTATCTCTATGAAATATCTCATGGAATACAAAAAACATCTGATGAAGCCATAATTTTTTATGGAATTTGCTTCGTACTTTTTAGATTTTTTGACATACTGAAACCATTTCCAGTAAGTTATTTTGACAAAAATTACAAAAATAGTTTTGGTGTAATAATGGACGATGTTTGTGCAGGATTATATGTTGTTCTATCATTAATTTGTTTTATGTTATTAAGTAGTTATTTAAATCAATGAAATCTTTAGTCAGACTTTTAACAAAAAAAAAATTAAAACTTTCTGTTGCTGAGTCTTGTACTGGTGGGATGTTAGCTGGTTCAATTACATCAATAAGTGGTGCTTCAAAAGTTTTTAATTTAGGATTAGTCACCTACTCTAACCAAGCCAAAATTAGAATTCTTAAAGTTAATAAAAATATTATTAAAAATTACGGCGCGGTTAGTTACCAATGTTGTTTGGCAATGGTAAATAACTTATCTAAAATATCAAAAGCACATGTAAACGTTTCCATCACTGGAATCGCTGGCCCAAAAGGTGGCACCAAACAAAAACCTGTGGGTCTAGTTTATATTGGTATAAAAAAAGGCAAAAAAGTACAGATTAATAAGTGTTTATTTAAAAGTAAAAAAAGATCTTCAATTCAAAAAGCAACAGTTAAAAAAACCTTGGATCTAATTCTTGGAATTTCCAAATAATTCTTCAGCTCTTTTCTGAAATGCATCAGCTATTTTTTCTAAACCAAATTGAAAAGATACTACCATCAAAGAATTTAAAAATTTATTTTTTATTTCAAAATCAATATCAAAGGTGACTTCAGTAATACCATTATTTTTATCAGTAAATGTCCAATTATTTGTCAGATGATTTAATGGTCCCTCTATGTTTTTTACATAGATTGAATTTGTTTTTTTATTAAAGGCGACATCACTTTTGTAAGTATCTTTAAATGGTCCTTTACCTATGGTTAAATCAGCAATTATTTTTTGTAAGTCACCTTCATTTTTATCTTCATAAATTTTAGCATCATAACAAAAGGGAACAAACTGAGGGTATTTTTCAATATCAAGCACAAGATTTATCAAATCTTTTTTCTTACATTTAATTAACCTCTTTACAGAAGCTTTTGGCATTAATTTAAATTCAATCTATTTTTTTGAAGTTTAGCAAAATCTTCATCAGCATGGTAAGAAGATCTGGTTAAAGGAGATGATGAAACTAAAAGAAAACCTTTTGATTTTGCTATTTGTTTTAATTCTTTAAATTCATCTGGATGATAATATCTTTCAAGAGGATGGTGTTTAACAGATGGCTGAAGATATTGACCGATTGTAATAAAATCTACATTTGCAGATCTTAAATCATCCATAACTTGTAATATTTCATCATGCTCCTCTCCAAGACCAACCATTATTCCTGATTTAGTAAAAACTTTAGTATTATCTTTTTTTGCATTTTTAAGAAGTTCTAGAGATGCAAAATACCTAGCCCCTGGTCTAACTTTAAGATAAAGTCTAGGCACAGTCTCTATATTATGATTAAATACATCTAAATCTGCCTCAAGTAATTTTTTATAAGAATCTCCTTTTCTTAAAAAATCTGGTGTTAAAACTTCAATAGTAGTATATGGATTTTTTCTTCTAGTAGTTTCAACTACTTTTTTAAAATGATTTGATCCACCATCCGGTAAATCATCTCTATCGACTGAAGTGATGACTACATGTCTTAAGTTCAATTTTTTAACTGCATTTGCTATCTTAATATCCTCAAATGGATCTAATTTTTCTGGTTTTCCAGTTTTTACGTCACAAAATGCACAAGCTCTAGTACATGTGTCGCCCATTATCATAAATGTGGCGTGTCGTTTGCTCCAACATTCAGTTATATTTGGACAATTAGCTTCTTGGCATACAGTTACAAGATTACTTCTATTAACAACTGTTTTTGTTGTAAAAAATTCTTTACTATTAATTAATTTCGATCTTATCCATTCTGGTTTTTTTTTTATTGGGTTGATTGGATTTTTAACTTTTTCTGGATGTCTTGGTTTAATTTTTTGAGTCATTTTTTTTTATAATATAAATTTTTTCATTTTTTTTTCCAAATATAAACCTTTCTCTAATCAAAGATTCTATATAATCAAGATCTAGATTGTCACTTAGCAATGAATTCTTAAATTCCAAGTCACTTATTTGGTTAATTATAAAAGATTCTTGTTGTTTTAAGTTTTTTAAAATCTCTTTTTTTTCAAAATATGAAATCAACCCTCTTTGACCAGATAAGAGATTAAAAAAGAAATAAAGAATCAGAAAAGTAGAAACTAATAAAAGGTAATTTTTTTTTAATCTTTGAAGCATTAATGAATCTTATTCATTCTAGCCTTTTTTCCAAGTTCTTCTTCTATACGAATTAATTGATTATATTTAGCCACTCTTTCAGATCTAGCTAAAGATCCCGTTTTTAATTGGTTGGAGTTAGTACCCACTGCCAAATCAGCAATAAATGTATCTTCGCTATCTCCTGATCGATGTGAAATGATAGTAATAAACCCAATGGTTTGAGCAAATCTTATGACATTAAGTGTTTCAGTAACTGTACCAATTTGATTTAGTTTTATCAAAATTGAATTGGATGAAACATTTAAAAATCCTTTTTTTAACCTTTCCAAATTTGTAACATAGAGATCATCTCCAACTATCTGCACTTTTTTAGTAGATCTCATTAATTTACTCCACGAAGTCCAATCATTCTCAGAAAATGGATCTTCAATCGATTTAATTTTATATTTATCAATCATTTTTTTGTATTCTGAAATTGTTTTATTAACAGAAATATATTTTTTTGAGTGAATAGAATATTTACCTTTTTTGAATAATTCATTAGCTGCAACATCCAAACAAATTGAAACATCTTTACCGTTTCTAAATCCTGATTTTTTAATTGATAAAACAATCAAATCTAAGGCCTGATTGTTGCTACTAATCATCGGTGCAAATCCACCCTCATCTCCAACTGATGAAGATAAGCCTCTTGCTTTAATTAATTTACTTAGGTTTTTTATTACTAAATAACAAATTCTCATCGCCTCAGAAAAAGATTTTGCTTTATCTGGTCTAATCATAAATTCTTGAATTCTAAGACCATTATTTGCGTGTGCTCCACCATTAATAATATTCATTAATGGATAAGGTAATTGAAAATTTTTTGTAGCATAAAAAGATTTATAAAGAGGAATTCTCTTTACTTTTGCTGATAATTTTTTTGCAGCCATCGATACCGCTAGTATTGCATTAGCTCCTAGTTTTGTTTTTTGCTTAGTCCCATCTAAATTAATAAGTATTTCATCTATTCTTTCTTGATCATGTATATTTTTATTTCTTAAAGCTCTTGATATTTTGGAATTAATTAAATTGATTGCTGAGAATACACTTTTGCCTAAATATCTTTTATTGTTGGTATCTCTTTTTTCATAGGCTTCATAAGTACCTGTAGAAGCTCCTGAGGGACATATTGCTTTAGCACTTTTATTTTTAACATAAACCTCTGCTTCAATAGTTGGATTTCCTCTACTATCAAAAACTTGTCTTGCTTTAACTTTTAGAATTTTACTCACTTAATTTTTAATAAGATTATCTATATCGCTTAATTGTTTTAGAAGATCCTCTAATTTATCTAGTGGTACCATGTTAGGCCCATCAGATGGAGCATTATCTGGATCTTGATGAGTTTCAATAAAAACTCCTGCAACTCCAACTGCAACTGCAGCTCTTGCTAGATATTCAACAAACTCTCTTTGACCACCACTTTTTTCTCCAAGACCACCTGGTTGTTGCACTGAATGTGTTGCATCAAAAATTACTGGATAACCATTCTTAGCCATTATTGGTAACGACCTCATGTCGGAAACTAAAGTGTTGTATCCAAAACTTGCACCTCTTTCAGTTACTAATATTTTGTCATTTCCAGAGTCCGAAATTTTCTTTGTTACATTAACCATATCCCATGGTGCAAGAAATTGACCTTTTTTTACATTAATAATTTTATTTGTTTTAGCTGCAGCAATTAACAAGTCTGTTTGTCTACATAAAAAAGCTGGGATTTGTAAAACATCAACATGTTTTGAAACGACTGCACATTGCTCAGCATTATGAATGTCTGTTAGAATAGGGATATTTAATTGTTTTTTAATTTTATCAAACACAGGTAAAGAAGCTTCTAATCCAGCTCCCCTTTTGCCTTTTAAGCTTGTTCTGTTCGCTTTATCAAATGAAGTTTTGTAAATAAATCCGAGACCAAATTTTGAGGTAATTTCTTTAATTTTTCCTGCCATATCAATTGCATGTTGTTCACTTTCAAGCTGGCAAGGTCCAGAAATTATACAAATCTTATCATTGTTCGAAATGTCTATTTTTCCACAATTTACTTTAATGCTACTCATTTATGATTTTTTGATGCTTTGATAAAAGATGAGAATAAAGGATGTGGAGCAAAAGGTCTAGATTTAAATTCTGGATGAAACTGTACTCCAATAAACCAGGGATGATTTTTTAACTCGATTATCTCAGGTAAAAAACCATCAGGTGATAAACCAGAAAAACTCATTCCTTTTTTTTCAAATTTATCTTTTAGATTGATGTTAACTTCATATCTGTGTCGGTGTCTTTCTTTGATAATTTTTTTTCCGTAAATTTTTTTAATTTTAGAATTATTTTGTAATTTAGCATCGTAGGAACCCAATCTCATCGTTCCACCTAAATTTTTATCGGTTCCTTTGATAGTTTTTCCATCTTTAATCCACTCATTTATTAGTCCAATTACAGGTATACCATTTCTATCAAATTCACTCGAAGTTGCTTTTTTTAAATTTAATTGATTTCTCGCAAATTCTATAATTGCCATTTGCATTCCATAACATATTCCAAGAAAGGGAACTTTATTTTTTCTAGCATATTTTATTGACTCTATTTTTCCAGTTGTTCCTCGTTTACCAAAACCACCAGGTATTAATATACCTGAAATGTGTTTAAGTTTTGATTTAATTTCAGAAACTTTCAGTTTTTCAGAGTCGATCCTTACTAAATTTACTTTAACATTATTTTGAATTCCTCCATGCGTAAGAGCTTCATCTAAAGATTTATAAGCATCTTTTAACTCAACGTATTTACCAATTATGGCAATATTAACTTGTTTTTTAGTTTGTAAAATAATTTTAGTAATCTTTTTCCAAGGTTTAAGATTTACAGGTTTTTTTGATTTAAGCTTAAAATAATTTAATACTTGTACATCAAGTTTTTCTCTAAAAAAACTTATTGGTGCTTCATAAATTGTTCTTACGTCAACAGTTTCTATTACATTTTTAATATTCACGTTGCAGAAAAGTGAGATTTTTTTACGATGTTCTAACGGGATAGGTCTTTCTGATCTACATATTATTATATCAGGTTGAACACCGATGCTTCTTAATTCTTTTACAGAATGTTGGGTAGGCTTAGTTTTAATTTCATCTGAGGACTTTAAATAAGGTACCAGGGTTAGATGGATAAATAATGCATTTTTTTTTCCTATATCATTTGCAAATTGCCTTATAGCCTCAATAAATGGTAGGCTCTCAATATCACCAACAATTCCACCAATTTCACAGATAACAAAATCTTCTTTTGATGAGTCGTTCTTTATGAACTCTTTTATTCTATCAGTTATATGTGGAATAACTTGAACTGTTTTTCCGAGATATTTGCCTTCACGTTCTTTTTTTAATACATCGCTATAAATTTTACCTGTTGTGATATTATCAGACTTCTTTGCAGATACTCCGGTAAATCTTTCATAATGTCCAAGATCCAAATCTGTTTCGGCACCATCATCAGTTACAAAAACCTCTCCGTGTTGGAATGGACTCATTGTTCCAGGATCTACATTTAAATAAGGATCTAATTTCCTTAATCTAACTTTATATCCTCTCGATTGAAGTAAATAAGCTAGAGATGCTGAGGAGAGACCTTTTCCTAGTGATGAAACCACGCCGCCCGTGACAAAAATAAATCGCGCCATGGAAGTATCTTATAGCGAATAAAAATGAAAATTAAAAGTGTTAATTATTATTTTCTGGAATAGCGGGAGTATCTTCTGCTTTTTCCTCAATAGTGTCCAATACAGATGAGGTTGGTGTTAATTCTCCTCTAGATACAATTGTAAGAGCTAAACTACAAACTATAAATAAAGTGGCAACAACGGCTGTTGCTTTGGTCATAAAATTACCTGCTGATCTGGAAAACATAAAACTTTCTTGAGAAACTCCAATTCCTAGAGCACCACCCTCAGACTTTTGCATCAACACTAGTAACACTAATATTAATCCAAATATGATGTTCAAAATTAACAATATATTTTCCATGTTGGTTAATTATATGTTTTTTTAATTATATCAATAAATTTTTTTGGATCTTGAGATGCTCCACCTATTAGATAACCATCTATATTATTTATAGATTTTAATTGATTAATATTTTTTGGATTTACTGATCCACCATAAAGAACTTTGTAATTTTTTTTTTCTTTTTTAATAAAGCTGATCGTTTTAAACAAGTCGTCAGATTTTGGTATAATGCCTGTACCAATTGACCAAACTGGTTCATAAGCGATAATAATTTTTTTATTATTTTTAATATTCTTTAGACCTGCTTTAATCTGTTTATTTAAAACACTTTTAGTAATTTTTTTTCTTTTTGCTTTAAGCTTCTCGCCAACACAAAAAATTACCTTTAGCCCAGACTTCAATGCACTTTTAATTTTAAGATTTATTAATTTATCAGTTTCACCAGCTTGTCTATTTTCAGAGTGGCCAATAATAATATATTTAGCACCAACACTTTTTAACATGGAGGAATTGACTGAACCTGTAAAAGCACCATAAACATCTTGCTCATGACAATTTTGGGCACCTACTTCAATTTTTAAACCTTTCAATTTTTTTGACATTTGCTCTATTAGAGTATTCGGTGGGCAATAAATAATTTTCAAGAATTTTCTTTTTTTGAAGTTTTTAAAAAATTTAACAACTTTATTTAGTGTATTTAATGAATTTAAAACACCAAACATTTTCCAATTTGCAATAAAATACATATATTTATTTGTCATATGGCTTATTTTAATTTATAGGTTTGCTTTTTATAGATCAATAAATTTATAGTAATGATTAGTAGTTTAAGAAATTTTGCAAAAACTAAGTTTGCTGGTTTGTTAGTTTTTATAATGATAATTCCATTTGTATTTTGGGGAATGGGTGGAATGTTCAGTAGCGGAAATACTAACAATGTTGCTAAAATTAATAACAATAGTATTTCGACTGAAGATTTTATTGATTACTTAAATAAATCAGGAATTCCTGAAAAAACAATCAGGGAAAATTTAGAACAAAACATTGTTGAAGAACTTCTGTCTGGCTTAGTTTCTACCACCTTACTTGATTTAGAAATAAAAGATTTTGAGATGATAATTTCTGAAGTTACTTTATTAAAAAGAATAAAAAAAAACAAAAATTTTATTGATGAAAGTGGAGTTTTTCAAAGAATTAAATATGAAAAATTTTTATTAGAAAATAATTTATCTGCTCCAGGTTTTGAACAAAGACTCAAGTTACGGGAATTACAAAAAAATCTTTTTGATTATATTGGTGCTGGTACAACCTCCCCTCAATTTCTTACAACAAAATTATATAAAGAAGAAAATCAAAAACTTGAAATAGAGTTCATTGATTTGAATGATTTTTATTTAAAAAAAAATGATATCACTGATAGTGAATTAGAAAATTTTATAAAGACTAATAAAGATGAATTAAAAGTAGAATACCTCGATTTTAGCTATGCAATTATAAATCCTAAGAGTTTAATTGGGGTAGATGATTTCAATCAGTCTTTTTTTGATAAAATTGATGAAATTGAAGTTGCTATATCTAATGAAATCGATTTTAAAACAATCACATCAAATTTTGATTTAAAACCAGTTGATATAAGCAATTTTAAATTTTCTCCAGATAAAGATAAAATTAAAAAAAAAATTTACGAATTAAGAAATAATAAATTTGATATTTTTGAAAATGAAAATAATTATATCCTTTATAATATAAAAAATATTATCCAAAAATCACCAGATTTAAATGATAAACAAATTAAAAACGAAGTTCTCGAGCTAGTTTTTCAAAAAAATAAATTTGACTATAATCAAAAATTATTGAATGAAATAACTAATAAAAAATTTAATAATAATAATTTTTTAGAAATGGGAAAAGAAAAGATCCAGACAATAAATTTAAATTCTGTTAGAGATAATAAAAAATTTGATATTAATGCTGTTGAGGTCTTATATAGCTTACCTGAGAAATCATTTACTTTAATAAACGATGAAAATAACAATATTTACTTGGCTAAAGTTAAAAAATTTGAAAAACAAATTGTTGATACTAATAACGAGAAATTTAAACAATATATTGCTAAACAAAAATCTAACAGTAAAAATTCATTATTAAAATCTTATGACACATTTTTAAACGACAAATATGATGTTTCTCTAAATCAACAGACTATTGAACGAGTTAAAAACTATTTTAAATGAAAATTAATCGAAGCTTCAAAGAATTCAAGTTTCGACACAGAAACAACGAAAATCAAATAATCTATACCTCAAAAAAAGTAAGAACTGATAAAGAAATAATCAATTTAATTGATAACTTTTTAATTGAAAAAAATAGCTTTATATTTGAATCAGTAGAAAAAGGTAAGATTAGAGGCAGATACACTATATTTGGGAAAAATCCTGATAAAATTTGGGAATTTAATAATAATAATTCTTATTTAATTAAAAAAAATAAAAGAATTAAGTTAAAGGATAAACCTAAATATTTAATTGAGAAAATAATTGAGGATTTTAAATTTAAAACTCCAAAAAAATTACCGAAAATTTGTTCTTTGATTTCAGGTTATTTTTCATACGATGCAATTAGATATATCGAAAAAATCCCAAATAGTTGTAACGATGACTTAAAATTACCTGATGTTAGATTATTACGTCCAAGAACACTTATTATTCATGACAATTTGAAAAAGGAAATATTCTTTATCAACAATATTTTTAAAGATGAAAAAATAACGAATTATAAAAATAAATATAAAGATATCCAATTTGAACTTTTCAAACTTTCTTTACAATCATCTGTTCAAAAAATAGATAATGAAATAAATCGTAAATCAAAAAAGATTATAATTAATTCAAATACCTCTAAAAATAAATTTTTATCTATAGTTAATAAAGCAAAAAAATACATTAAAATAGGAGATATATTTCAAGTCGTTCTAAGTCAGCGTTTTGAAACTAAATTGACAAAAAAACCTATCGATATTTATAAAAAATTGAGAATAACTAACCCATCTCCATTTATGTTTTTTTTTAATTTTACTGATTTTCAAATAATAGGTGCAAGCCCCGAAATATTAGTAAGGTTAAGAGATGGCGAAATAACCGTAAGACCTATTGCTGGAACAAGGCCTCGAGGAAAAACAATTAAAGAAGATCGTTTTTATGAAAAAGATTTACTTAGAGATAATAAAGAGCTTTCTGAACATCTAATGTTATTAGATCTTGGAAGAAATGATGCCGGAAAGGTATCTAAAACTAATTCTATTAAAGTTACAGAAAGTTTTATAATTGAAAGATATTCACATGTGATGCATATAGTTTCGAACGTAATAGGTAAACATGATCAAAGATTTTCTAAATTTAAGTCTCTTTTAGCAGGTTTTCCAGCTGGAACTGTGTCTGGAGCTCCAAAAATAAGAGCTATGGAAATTATTGATGAACTAGAGTCTACAAAAAGGAAGGTTTATGCCGGTGGCATTGGGTATTTCGCTGCGAATGGAGAGTTTGATACATGTATTGCTTTAAGAACAGCTGTTGCAAAAAATAACAGATTTTATGTCCAAGCTGGAGCAGGGATTGTTGCAGATAGCAAACCATTAAAAGAATACGAAGAGACAGTAAATAAAGCAAAAGCTTTAATTAATGCGTTAAAATGAAAAAAATAATTTTAATAGATAATTACGATAGTTTTACTTTTAATCTCTACCATTATCTGTCTTCATTAAAAGTGAATGTTGAAGTAATTCGAAATGATCAAATTACATCTCATGAAATTTTAAAAAAAAGATATCATAAAATCGTAATTTCACCTGGACCTGGTAACCCCAATCAATCAGGTAATTGTCTTAAAATCGTTAAATCTTTATATAAAAAAATACCAATTCTCGGAGTTTGTTTAGGCCATCAAATTATAGGTCAAGTATTTGGCTCAAAAATTATTCAAGCTAGAAAGCTAATGCATGGAAAAACTAGTAAGATTTTTTCAAAAAAAGTTGGTATTTTAAAAAATCTCCCAAAAACGTTTGAAGCCACTCGATATCACAGCTTAATTATTGATAAAAAATCATTATCTAAAGATCTTGAAATTACTGCTCAGACTCAAGATGGACTAATAATGGGAGTACAACATAAGAAATATCATATACATGGAGTGCAATTTCACCCTGAAAGTATTAAAACTAAATTAGGAATTAAAATTTTAAAAAATTTTATAAGAATTTAGGATTAATGAAACAATTCATTGAAAAAATAAAGAAAAAGGAAAATTTAACTTTTGATGAAAGTAAATCTGCTTTTGAATTATTGATGGAGGGTAAGGCAGAGGAACAAGAAATATTCGATTTTTTGACACTTTTATCAGCAAAAGGTGAATCTTCCGATGAGGTAGCTGGTGGAGTTTTTGTTCTTAGAAACAAGTCTAAAAGAGTAAATGTAGAAAATTGTGTTGATACTTGTGGAACTGGTGGAGATGGTATGAATACACTTAATATATCAACAGCTTCAGCATTATTACTTTCGAGTATGGGTGTTAAAGTAGCTAAACATGGAAATAAAGCTGTATCCTCAAAATGTGGATCTGGTGATGTTTTAGAGGCTTTAAATATAAAAATAAATTTAGAGCCTAAAGATATAGAAAATCAAATTAATAATAATAATTTTGGTTTCATGTTTGCACCCATCTATCACAGCGCAATGAGATTTGTTGGACCTACAAGAAAAAAAATTGGAAAAAGAACTATATTCAATATGATCGGACCTTTGAGTAGCCCTGCTCTTGTAAAAAGACAAGTTATTGGTGTTTTTGATAAAAAACTATTAAAAATATTTGCTAATGCTTTAAAAAATTTAGATATTAAATTTGCTTGGATAGTCAATAGTGAAGATGGATTAGATGAAATTTCACCTTATGCTAAAACCAATGTAATTCAATTAAAAGATGGTGTCATCTCTGAGATTATTATTGATCCAAATAAGTTAAATATAAATGCAGATAAGTTTGAAAATCTCATTGGTAATGATGCAGTTTTTAATGCAGATAGAATGATTAATATATTTAAAGGTGAGGATAATGATTTTTCTAAAGCAGTTTGTTTAAATGCTGCAGCAGGATTAGTTGTTAACGAAACTCATCAGAATTTCGATAAAGCTTATGATGATGCTAGAAAACACATTTTTTCAGGACAAACATTTAAACAATTAAAGAAAATTCAAAATGATTGAAAATGTTCTTGAAAAAATAATAAATACTAAAAGTGAAAAAATTTTAAAACTTAAAAAAAGTATAAGTCTTGAGACACTCGAAGAATTAATTAAAAAAAATATTTCATACGTTGATTTTAAAGATACAATTAAAAAGAATGTTGAAAATAAAAAATTCTCAATTATTGCTGAAATAAAAAAAGCAAGTCCCTCAGCGGGGATAATTATTAAAGATTACGATCCTGTAAAAATAGCTAATATGTATAAATCAAATAAAGCAACCTGTTTATCTGTTTTAACTGAAGAGGATTTTTTTTTAGGAAACTTGTTACATATTAGTAAAATAAAACAAGGTGTTAATTTACCGATTCTTTGTAAAGATTTTTTTATAGATAAATTTCAAATTCCTTTAGCTAAAAGTTATGGTGCTGATGCTATCTTAATTATTTTAGCTGGAGTTTCAGATAAATTGGCAGATGAATTATATGAAGAAGCTTTAAAATTGAGTATGTCAGTTATTGTAGAGGTACATACTGTTAATGAAGCTAAACAAGCACTTAGATTTAAAGATGCTTTATTAGGTATTAACAACAGAAATTTAAAAACTCTAAAAACTAATATTAATACAACTTATGATATCCACGATGTTTTGGTTAATCACCCTGGTCCATTGATTTCTGAAAGTGGAATTAAAACTAAAGAAGAATTGTTGGAACTATCAAATAAAACATCCATCAAAACCTTTTTAATTGGTGAATCACTTTTAAAAAATTTAGAAGATAATTCGATTTTTTCTGTTTTATAATCAAAAAAGTCAGTATTTTCAAAACTTTTTAACTATTGTTAATTATGAAGAACTTTTATAGAACATTGTTTGTACGATATTTGTTCTTATGCTTACAAAAAAACAAAAAAACTTACTTTTATTTATCAACAAGAAGTTGAGAAGCTCTGGTGTATCCCCTTCTTACGAAGAGATGAAGGAATCTTTAAATCTTAAATCAAAATCTGGGATTCATAGATTAATTAGTGCTTTAGAGGAAAGAGGTTTCATTAAAAGGCTTGCTCATAAAGCTAGAGCTTTGGAAGTTATAAAATTACCAGAGACCGCTTCTGCAAATGATATTTACAATAATTTTTCCCCAAGTGTCATTAAAGGAGGTTTGGATGAAGAAAAACCTTTATCCGACGATGCAGAGGTGCCAGTTTTAGGTAAAATAGCAGCTGGAACTCCTGTTGAAGCAATTCAAAATGAAGTTTCTAGAATTCCATTACCAAATAACTTAGAAAAAAATGGAGATTATTTTGGTCTTAAAGTTCAAGGAGATTCAATGATTGAAGCTGGTATTCATGAAGGTGACACAGTCATTATCAAGAGAACCGATACAGCTGATAATGGAAAAATAGTGGTGGCTTTAATTGACGAACACGAAGCTATGCTTAAAAGGATTAGAAAAAAAGGTAAAGTAGTAGCATTGGAAAGTGCTAATAAAAACTATGAGACCAAAATTTTTGGCCCTGATAGAGTAAAAGTTCAAGGTGTTTTAGTATCTTTATATAGAAACTTCTAAAAAAATAGTCTAAACCATTTTTAATGAAAAAAGTAGCAACTAGATTTGCTCCGTCACCTACTGGACCTTTGCATATTGGTGGGGTGAGAACAGCCTTATTTAATTGGTTATATTCAAAAAACCAAAATGGTAATTTTTATCTACGGATAGAAGATACAGATAAAGAAAGATCAAAAGAGGAATACAAAGATCAAATTATAAAATCTCTGCAATGGATAGGTATCAATCATGATGGAACAGAATATATACAATCTCAAAAAATTGATGATCATATAAAAGTTGCAAATGAACTATTAAAAAAAGGTAATGCTTATAGATGTTATTGCTCGACTGAAGAAATTGAAGCACAAAAAAAAAGAGCTAAACAAAAAAAAATTCCATACGTTTATGATAGAAAATGGAGAGACAGAAATGAAAATGAAGCGCCTAAAGATATTAAACCAGTAATTAGATTTAAAAGTAAAATTGATGGTACATCAATATTAAAAGATAAAGTTCAGGGAAACGTAGAAATTGAAAATAATACCATCGAAGATTTCGTAATTTTAAGAAATGATGGCACACCAACTTATAATTTATCTGCTGCTGTTGATGATCATCAAATGAATATGACACATATTATTAGAGGTGATGACCATAAAATCAATACGTTTAAACAAATTCAAATTTATGAAGCAATGGAATGGGCTTTACCAACATTTGCACATATACCATTAATTCATACAATTGAGGGGAAAAAATTATCAAAAAGAGATAAAGCATCAACTCTAGAGGACTATTCTAAAATAGGTATTATGCCAGATGCTTTGAGAAATTATCTTTTAAGATTGGGTTGGTCATATGAAGATAAAGAAATTTTTACTTTAGATGAAAGTGTAAAATATTTTAATCTTAAAGGTATTGGAAAATCACCATCAAAATTAGATTTAAGTAGGATTCTATCAATGAATGAACATTATATTAAAAACATCGACGAAAACGAATTGTTTAATCAACTAATTAATTATTGTGAGATTTTTAAAAATAAGATTGTTTTGGAGAAAAAGGATAAAATTAAGAAATCTCTAAATTTTCTTAAGAATAAAGCCAAAACATTAGAGGATATATATAATAATAGCCAATATATACTCAAAGATGAAGTTAACTTTAATAAAGAAGATCTAAAATTAATTAATGCAAAT
The DNA here is from genome assembly GCA_902524865.1 of uncultured Pelagibacteraceae bacterium. Lineage (GTDB taxonomy): Bacteria > Pseudomonadota > Alphaproteobacteria > Pelagibacterales > Pelagibacteraceae > Pelagibacter. Next base: position 24,133 of record CABZEV010000009.1, read on the forward strand.
GCACAAAAAGTTATCTCTGAATTTAAAAATAATATTAAAGAAATAAGCAACTTTACAAGAGAAAATTTAGAACCGATAGTTCAGGAACTGATAAAATCTAATAACACCAATTTTAAAGGTGTTGGTCAGCCGTTAAGAGTAGCATTAACAGGGTCAAAATTTGGTCCTGGTATTTATGATATAATTATATCTCTGGGTAAAGAAGAGGTTGAAAAAAGATTATCCAATAAGACTATTTCTTAAGATTTTGGCTACTTCACTAGATGATGAAGACTTTGATCTAATTCCTTTTAAAGTTTGATTGCATTGTTCTAATTGTTTTTTTCCAATCTCTGGATTTTTAAGCATATATAAAACAGAATTATAAATTTCTTTGGCATTACACTCACTTTGCAACAATTCAGGAATGACTTCTTTATTATTAATTATATTGATGATATTTGCAAATTTAACATTTATTAATAATTTAAAGATCATAAAATTTATAAAATTTAATTTATAAATAATTATTGAAGGAACATTAGCATTACAGACTTGAAGAGATATTGTTCCAGACTTGCATACAGCAAAAATTGAATTTGATAATATTTCCTTTTTCATATTTTCATCTGAAATTACGTCAATATTATTCAAATCTTTATCTTTAATATACTCATCAATGTTATTTTTGTTTTCTTCAGTAGCATGAAAAATAAAATTATAATTTGAATTTCTTTTGTTCATCATATTTATAAAATCAATCAATATTGGTAACAAAACATTTGTTTCTGATTTTCGACTGCCTGGAAATATAGAGATTATTTTTTTATTATTAGAAATAAAATTATTTATATGTATTTTATTATTTTCTATTAACGGATGACCTACAAAAGTATTATTTATACCCTCCTCATCAAAAAATTTTTTTTCAAAATCAAATAATAAAAGAATATGATCAATAAATTTTTTAATTTTTTTTAATCTTCCTTTCCGCCAAATCCAAACTTGAGGGGCTACATAGTGAATTGTCTTAATTTGAGGATTATTTTTTTTTACCTTTTCTGCAACTCTTAAAGTAAAATCTGGACTATCAACACTAAACAAAATATCTGGATTGAATTTCAAGATTTCTTTAACAGTTTGATTGATTCTTTTATTAATCTTAAAAATATTAAACAAAACACTCGTAAAACCCAAATAAGTTATTTCTTTCAAATCAAAGATAGAGTCTATGCCAATTTTTCTTAAATTTGACCCACCTACAGATAAATATTCAATATTGGTATAATCTTTTTGAAGTTTTGAAATTGCTGTTGAAGCTAATTTATCTCCAGATGGCTCTCCTGTAAGCACAAATATTTTTTTCATTTTATCAAAATAAAAATTTTATTTTTATCAGCAAATTCAATACTTTTAGATTTATCTAAAAAGATATTTTTTTTTGATTTAAGAACTATTCCTTTTAATCCATATTTTTTACAATCTTTAATGGTTTGTATTCCTATTGTTGGTAAATCCATTCTCAAATCTTGTTTTTTTTTGGGGAATTTTATTAAAATACCACCAGAATTATTCTTTAATTTACTCATCATTTGTTTGGTACCTCTATTGTCTTCTTTTGCTATTATCTTATTATCTCTTACTACTAGTGCTTGAATATGATCATAACTATTAGTTTTAGCTAAATATTTTATACCTCTATTGATTGATTTAATATCAGCTCGAGAAGGTTTTATCTTTGTATGTAAACCTTTTTTACCTGTTAACTCAGGATTGAAATGAATTGAACTTATAACATCAATTTTTTCATTTTTAAGGATTTCAATTATGACTTTAATTATAGCTGCATCTCCTAATTTAGCAGCTTTTATAATACCTGGCATGTAATAAATGCCTTTAAAATCTAATCTCAATTTAGAAAATTTTGGTTTAGCAATTTTTCCAGCAAAAAGAACTTTATTCGATTTTTGCTTTTTGATTAAGTCTATTATTTTTCCAAATTTTCCAATACTAATTCTGTAAGAATTTTTTTCTTTAGCAAAATCATTCTTATTAGAAAAATCAATTATAAAGTACTTTTTTTTTAGTTTTTTTATTTTTTTAAGAACTATTTTCGAAAAATCTGTGTCACCTAAAAACAAACCTATCATTTTATTTTGAAAAAGGTGTGCATATTGGTCTTTTTTTATCTTTTTCTAAAAACTCAACGACGTCTTTTACAAAACTATTTTTTTTAATCTCAGTATTTAAATTTTTCAAATTTTCCGTCAAATTTTCATTTTTAAAAATTTCTTTGTATGCTTCACTTAAGGCTAAGATTTCTTTATTGGGTATTTTTTTTCTTCTTAAACCAATTAAATTTAAACCCTGAAGAACACTTCTATTTCCATGTACCATTGCATATGGGATGATATCTCTTACAACTCCACACATTCCACCTATCATTGCAAACTTGCCTACTCTAGTAAACTGTTGTACAGCTGAATTACCTCCGATTATTACATTTTGCCCAATATGTGCATGTCCGCCAAGAGGAACATTATTTGCAAGTATTACATTATCCTCGACTAAGCAGTCATGTGCTATATGTGAAGAAACCATAAATAAACATCCATTACCAATTTTAGTAATACCACCGCCACCTTTAGTGCCTGGATTTATTGTTACATATTCTCTTATTTTATTGTTATCTCCAATTTCTAATTTAGTATCCTCACCATTAAATTTAAGATCTTGAGGATCGTTTCCAATAGAAGCAAATGGATAAATCTTATTTTTCTTCCCGATCTTAGTGTCTCCAACAATACTAACATGAGATTGAATAATAGTATTTTCTCCTACCTCTACATTTGGTCCAATTACTGAATAGGGGCCTACCTCTACATCAGATGATATTTTAGATTTTGGATCAACGATAGCAGTTTTATGTATCATCTATTATCTTTCAAAAATTCTCTAATACTTTTTGCTGGATAACCCATAACTTTTGAATTATCAGGTATGTCTTTTATAACACCGCTGCCACCACCGATTTCAACATTATTTCCTACTCTGAGATGTCCGGATATTCCAGCTTGACCACCAATTTTCACATTATTACCAATAATTGAACTTCCTGCAATTCCGACTTGTCCAGCTATAATTGTATTTTCACCAATTTTAACATTATGTGCTATATGAATTTGATTATCTAAAAAAGTATTTTTACCAATTTCTGTATTAGATAAAGAACCACGATCTATTGTAGATCCACATCCAATTTCAGAATTTTCATTGATTATGACGATGCCTATATGAGGAAATCTCAAATTTTTATTCCGTGATGGAAAAAAACCAAATCCTTTTTTTCCAATTACACAATTATCTAAAATAGTTACATTATCTTTTATCACAGAATTTCTTAAAATGGTGTTAGATCCAATTTTACAATTATCTCCAATTTGAACATTGCGTTCTATAATTGAGTTATGTCCAATTAAACAATTTTCTCCAATTTTGACGTTGTCTCCAATTAATACGTTTTTTCCAGCAGTTACTACATCTTTTAGGGTGGTATCTTTTATATCAACAGCGGAGGCATCATACTCATCCTCAATTGAATTTGGATAAAACTTTTGAGTAACAAGTGAGGTTGAAATTAATACATTTTCAACCACAATAGGAGTGCAATTTTTTGGAAGATAGTCTTTTAAATTTTGTGTAGTTATACAATACGAAGCTTTAGTTTTTTTTGCTTCTTGATTATATTTTTTTGAGTGAAAAAATGTAATACAATCTTTATTAGCATTATATAAATCTTGAACATCTTTTACTACCAGATTTTCCTCAATTTTAAGTTCAATTTTTAAAATTTTGAAGATTTCTGAAATTTTTAATGGTCCACTATTAGTAAAAAATGGATTAGACATACTTGCTTTTACCAAAGCACAGGTTGTTGTGTTATCAAGAATTATTGCTAATTATTTCTTGTCAACAATTGTAGCTGACCATATTGCATCTGCCATTTTTTTATCACCAACAAATGCTTCACCTTTATATTTCCAAACACGTCCGTGAGACCTAATGGCCTCAATTTTTAGAATTAATTTACAATCAGGTATGACTGGATTTCTAAATCTTGCTTTTTCTACACCCATTAAAAATACCAATTTATTTTCATATGTAGATTTATCCAAACCATGAGCAGTCAAAGCTGCTGCAGCTTGACCAAAAGACTCTACAATTAAAACCCCAGGCATAACAGGTTGTCCCGGAAAGTGACCATTTACAAAAAAACTATTTTTTTTAACATTAACAACAGCTGTGGCAGAAAATAATTTTTTAATATCATAAAGTTCATCTATTAATAGCATAGGTTCACGATGAGGTAATAACTCAATAATTTGTTCTTTATCTAAATGAGTTTTCATTTTAAATTGGTATTAATTATCTTTATAATTTCTTTTGTAATATCTTTTTTTTTACTTGCTACAAAAACCTTTTTTCTATCAAGTACCATATCAATATTCTTTTCACTAACGTATTTTTCTATGATAGGAGTGATTTTTTTAAAAAATTGATCAAATTCTACTTTCCTCTTTTGATTAAATTCATTGATAACTTTTTGTCTTTCTTGACGAAAATTTGAAAGCTCTTTTCTAAATTCAAGCAATTTTTTTCTTAATTCTTCTTCAGAAATAATATTTTTTTGTTTATTAATTTCATCTTCAATAATTTTTAATTCCTTTCCTTTTTTCTCAAATCTTAAAAGCGCTGATTTTTTTGATTTTTCCAGTTGATCTAAAATTAATTTACCAGCATTTGTGTTAGTTACAACGTTATCTAAATCTAAATAAACAATTTTATCTTCACTGTAAGATGAGGGTACAAACAAAAATAACACTATAAAAATAGTGATAAATTTTTTAAATATATTCATTTAAAAACTAGTACCTATATTAAATCTAAATGTTTCCTCTATGTCCGTAGATTCTTTGGTTATTGGTTTGGCAAATGAAAAGGTTAAAGGTCCCACGGGTGTTAACCAATCTAGTCCTACTCCAACTGAACTTCTAATGCCACCTTTATCTAGTGAACTATCATAGTCAACGCCCCATATATTTGCTGCATCTGCAAACATAACAACATCCACATTCTGAACATTCTCTAATATTTTGGGTAATGAAGTTGTAGCGTTAATAGTTGAAACATAATTTCCACCAATAAAATCACTGCCATCTTTAGGTCCAATTTTACCTGTTTCAAAACCTCTCAATTTTCTTCCAGGTATAAACATTCTCTCAGAAAGTTTAATATCATCACCACTTAGTGAACTCGCTCCCTTTAGTAGAAATGAAAATGAGGAGACATTATTTTCATATAGCTCCTTAAAGACTTTATAATTATAGACATTAGTAAGAGTATTTGTGTCACTCAAAATTGGTAAATTCAAATTATAATCACTTAAAAAACCACTTGTTGTTTGATATCTTTGATTTCTTTTATCATAAATAAAGTCCAAACCAATGAAGCTATCAAAATAATTTCCATCTTGTTTTTTTTGTCTATCAGATGCACTACCATCGACATCTATTTTTTCAATATTATTTTTGGTAGATAATCCAAGCCTAAAATCGTCTAAATACTCAAATTGTGTACCAATTGTAAATCCAGTAACATTAGACTTATATCCAGATGTCCCTAGTCTATCGACTGAGGAGGCTTCAAGCGCTAAATCAATTCTTTTGTCAGAATTTTTATAATTTGGATTTGAAACTATAAACTTTCCTTTTATTCTTTCTTCTGAAACATTTAAGTTACTATCAACTTTTACACCTCTTCCCAAATAATTGTTCTCTTTTACTCCAAATGAAAAAGAAGATCCTTCTGTTCCTGTGCCCACACCAGCAAATATTTCACCAGTAGCTTTTTCGGTAATATTAATATTAATTATTTTTGTATTAAACTCTTTTCCATCTAAAATTTCACCTTCAACACTCTCAAAAAAATTTAAAGCTTTAATATT
>CABZEV010000010.1 GCA_902524865.1 uncultured Pelagibacteraceae bacterium
AGTATGGTTTTTTAGGTAAAATTATTTATCAATTTTTTTTTAAAAGTATTTTAAAGGATCTTAAAGTCATAACAGTTAGTAAGAATCTTACTAATATTAATAATTACAAGACATCAAGGATTTATCCTTCTGAGATAGACTATAGATGGAAAACCAATTTAAAAAAAACCTATACAGAAAAAGCTAAGTTATTTTATTTAGGAAGGGTGAAAAAAGAAAAAGGGGTATTTTCTTTAATTAATTTAGTAAATAAATTTTCTATTGATTTCGATTTAAATATTTTAGGAGCAACTATTATTAAAAAATCATTAAGTAATAAAATTAAATATCACTTAGAAACATCAAAAAAAGAGAAAATTATAGAATTTTTCGACAAAAATAATATCTTTATTCTACCATCTTACACGGAGGGTTATCCCAAAGTTGTTCTTGAGAGTTTATCTAGGTTAAGACCAGTAATTATTTTTAATGAAATATCTCATGTAAAAGCAAATTTTAAAGGTGTTTTTGTTTCAAAAAGAAAATCTAAAAGTCTTCAAAAAACCATAATTCATATATTAAATAATTATAAAAAAATTCAAAAAATTATGAAGAATAATAAAATCTCGTCAAAACTAAAATTTCAAACAGATCTAAGAAATTTGATAAAAAGAAATAGATATTAAATTGGATTTAAAGTTTATTAATTACTTGTTATTTATTAATTATTTATCAATGGCTTTGTAAAAATTTTAAAATGTCTAATGCTATTAATTTTTAAATGAAATGAAAAAATTTTATAATTCTCATAAGCTTTATATTCCATTATTTTTTTTTCCATTATCTTTTATTTTAGGTATTGCTATTGCAGAAATACTTGTACTTTTTTTTTTACTTTTTTTATTTTTTAATTTTGACCAAAGAGAAAATTTTTTTGAGAAGGAAATAATTATTTTAACTTTTTTTTCAATTTACATAGCATTGAATGCTATGTTTCAAATTACAGATGATCTCAAATATTCGTCATTTTTCCACTTAAGATATTTATTATTTTCCTTAGCTATATTTCTCTTATTCGAAAAATCTTTAAATGAAAATTTGAATAAAAAAATATTCTACATCTTTTTATTTGCATTATCTATATTGTTTATTGACAGTTTCTTTCAATTTATTTTTGGCTTTAATGTATTAGGAAAAGAGATTATTGCACAAAGAATTTCAAGTTTTTTTGGTGATGAATTAATTTTAGGTAGTTATTTGCTGAGGCTGTTGCCATTATTAGTATGGTATATTTATTACTTTAAAATTAATTTGAATGAAAAAAAATTATTTTATACTTTTTTTTTCGCTTCTTATTTTTCTGTAATTTATCTTTCAGGGGAAAGAACTTCAATAGCTTTATTCTTAATACTCTTTTTTTTAATGATAATTTTTATTAAAGAATTAAGAAAATTATTTATTAGATCATTTTTGATTTTTTTGATTTTTGCTGTATCTATAATTTTTTTTGATTATGGTAAATCCAATGTTACATATCGTGTTTTTAACAAAACATATCATCAAATTTTTCAAGATGAAAAAAAAGATAATTTGAATAAAGTTATTGTCGATTCAAATAAATACTCAAAAATTAAAATTTTCTCCACCGATCATCAAGGTCACTTAATATTAGCAAAAAAATTATTTCTTGATAATTTAGTTTTTGGTGTGGGCCCAAAAGGTTTTAGACATTATTGTAGAAAAATTAATTATAATTCTGAAATAGGTATTTGTTCAACTCACCCACATAATATACTAGCACAAATTTTGTCTGAGCTTGGAATTATTGGAATAATTTTTTTTTCAATTTTTTTTATTTTTTTAATCAAACGATTCTTCGATACAACTTTTGTTAAAACAAAAAATAATTATCACTATGCTTTTTTAGTTGCATCTTTAGGTATTTTTATAAATTTGTTTCCTTTTTTACCAAGTGGAAATCTTTTTAATAATTGGATATCTCTATTTATTTATTTTAATTTAGGTTTGTATTTAGTGTCAAACAAAAAAATTAAGTCTAAATGATCTCATCATTAATCATACTTATTTGTTTAATGAATTTAATAATAGTCATCAATATAAGTACTTTTTCAAAAATAATAAATCTTTATGATTTTCCAGATAAAAAACTTAAGTTTCATAAAAAAAAAATTCCATTAATTGGTGGTTCTATCATAATTTTTAACGTCCTTTTTTTAATTTTAATAGAATTAATTTTTAAAATTAAAATCTTTGTTTTTTTTCAATCTTTGAGTGAAATACTTTCGTTTGTTTTAATATTATTATCATTTTTCATTTTAGGTTTTTATGATGATAAAAATAAGTTAAAACCCTTTTACAAATTTTTTTTTAGTATCTTAATCTCAATACTTTATATTTTTACTAATAATAATATTCTAGTAACATCTTTTTCTCTATCAATTTATGAGCATAAAATTTTCCTTGAGACTTTTTCTATATTATTCACTATTTTTTGCATACTTGTTTTAGTAAATTCATTAAATTTTTTTGATGGAATTAATGGTCAATTGTTAATTTTTTTTCTTTTTGTTTTCTCTTATTTATTACTAAAAACAAATAACCATGAGTTTTATATTTTCATAATTGTCATAATTTTGTTTTGTCTTTTTTTAAATTTGAGAAGCAAAATGTTTATGGGTGATAATGGTGTGTATGTTTTGAGTGTAATTTTGATAACCTCAGTAATTTATGAAAACAATGTTTACAAAAATTTTACATATGCAGATGAAATATTTTTTTTGTTATTATTGCCTGGGATTGATTTAATCAGGCTAACATTTTTTAGGTTGATCAAGAAAAAAAATCCTTTTTATGGAGATAGAAATCACATACATCATTTAATGATTAAAAAATATTCTCTTTTAATTACAAATATTTTACTATTTTTGTTGTCAGTTTTTCCAATATTTCTTTATAATGTATTTGAACTTAATTTTTATTCAATTTTTTTAACTTTTTTTGTAATCTATGTATTAGTGATAAATAATCTTTCAAATGATTAATAATATAATTATAGGAGAAAATAGTCATTTAACTAATTCGTTAATTAAATCTCTTAAAAATAAAATAATTTTTTCTTCAAATAAATTTTCACAGGCAAATTTAAACGAAATTAAATCTTACAAAAAAATAAACCTGATATTCAATAGTTTTTACCCAGCAAAATTTTTAAATAATTTAACTTATCGTGATTATGGATCTTTTGAAAAATTATCAATCAGAATTTTAGTAAATATTTTGAAAAATATTAAACCTAATCGAATAAATAAGATTATTTATACCAGTAGTGCTTCAGTCCACAGATTATTAGAAAATATAGATACTCAAAAATTGGATAGATTTAATCGAGAACTTTATTCATCTTTTAAATTGTCATCCGAAAAAATAATACTTAATTATTGTACTAAAAATAAAGTTGATTACTTTATTTTTAGACTATTTAATACATATGGTGATTCAAAAGATAATTTTTCTTTTATCGAAAAAATAATTAAATCAAAAAAAAAAAATAAAACTATAAAATTAATAAATAATGGAAACTCTATAAGAGATTTTATCAATATTAATGATGTGGGAAAAATATATAGAATAGTTATTAATAAAAAAGTAAGAAGTGGTATTTATGATTTAGGAACAGGAAGAGGATACCTTATAAAAGATATCATAAACTCTATTAAATTTCCAACATCAAGAATATTTAATGTGAATAATGTAAGGGAAATTCATAACTCAATTGCAAGAAATAAAGAATTAAAAAAATTTCTTAAAAATTTTAAATTTGACAATCTTAATAATTATTTAAAAAAAAATTTAAAATTAAAAAAGATGAACTTAAAACCAGTCTTAAATTTTGAAAATAAAATAAGACCAAGCGGACCAACTGGAATTGTAATTTATGGTGCAGGTAATGCAGGAAAACAAATTTTCCATGAATTGCGTAAGAATAATGAAAAAATTCTTTTTTTTGTTGATGATAATAGTAATTTACAAAATAGTCATTTTAATGGTGTCTCAATTATAAATTTTCAAAATCTTTTAAATATTAAAAAATTTTATTTTATTAAGAGAATTTACCTAGCAATACCTTCATTAGGTAAAAATTCATTTAACAAAATAATGAATAAATTAAGAAAAAATTTTTTTGATGTAAGGTATTTACCAGAGAAGAAATTTCTTTTAACAGATAAAATTAATATTGAAGATTTAAAAGTGAATCAGGTAAATGATATCATTAATAGAAAACAAATTAAAATTAAAAAAATTACAAAACTTAATCATAAAGTAATCTTAGTTACCGGTGCTACAGGCACAATAGGTTCAGAAATATGTCGACAATTACTCCAACATAAAGTGAGGAAAATAATTGCCATTGATAATTCTGAACTAGGTATATATAGATATCAATCAAAATTAACTGACCAAAGAATAAAATTTAAATTAGTTGACGTTTGCGACAAGCTGATCCTAGAAGATATTATTAAGTCAAATAAAGTAGAAATAATTTTTCATGCTTCTGCGTATAAACATGTAAATATACTTGAAAAAAATATTTTTTCTGCCGTTAAAAATAATATTTTTGCTACTGAGAATATCTGTAATTTGTCATCAGAATACTCTTGTGAACTGATATTTGTATCCACAGACAAAGCTGCTGATCCAGTATCTGTTCTTGGTTATACAAAAAAAGTTGCAGAAAAGGTCTGTGAAAGTTTTAACAGAAATAATATTATTAAGAAAAAAATTAAAATTGTTAGATTTGGAAATGTGTTTGGAAGTTCTGGTTCTGCAATTAATAATTTTATGGATAAAATTAATGATGAAGATATTGTTCAAATTACTAATAAAAAAGCTTCCAGGTATTTTATGACAATCTCAGAGGCTTGCCATTTAGTCCTTCAAACTGCAGGTATAAAATCCAAAAAAAATATATTTATTTTAAATATGGGACAGCCAATAAATATTTTTAATTTAGCAAAAAAACTTGCTAAAATTAAGCTAAATTATAATCCAAACTATAAGTTCAAATATGAGTTTACAGGTTTACAACCTGGGGAAAAATTGAGAGAAACTCTTAAAGGAAAAAGAGAAGTATTAAAAAAATTGAATGATGAAATTTTTGAAGTCACTCAAAATTATCAAACAAAAGAACTATTTAATTTATACTATAGAAATTTAGTAGCTAAATATAATGAATTAAATAAAAAAAAATTAATAAATCAATTGAAACAAATATCGAAATATTAAGATAGATAAATGGATGTATTGAAAATTTTTTGGAGTTTTTTAGATAATAAGAAAAAATTTTTTTTTTTCATAATTGTTTTTTTTTCTATACTTCAAACAATGTTTGAAATGATAGGTATAGCTGCTGCTATTCCTTTTGTTACATATCTGCTTAAACCTGAGGCATTAAAGGATATCCAACTTATTTCAAATTATTTTGATACAAGTAATATTTCTTTTGATGAAAATTTAATGATTATATTTTGTCTGATTTTTTTCTCAATTTTCTTATTAAAAAATTTCGTTATAATATTTACTAACAAAATCTCTTATAATTTTATTTTTTCATTTAGAACAAATTTGTTTTCAAATTTACTACAAAAAATTTTACACCAAGAATTTCTTTTTTTTGTACAAAAGGGAATATCAAAGATTTTTAATACAACTTTTAATGAAGTAAATATTTTTTCTGTAAATATAGTAAGGCCGCTTATAATTATGCTTACAGAGATACTTGTAAGCCTTGGTATTCTTTTTTTAATTATAATCACTGGAAATTCAAATGGTTTAATTTTAATTTTTCCGGTAATGGTAATTGTTGGTTTAATTCTTAAAAACTTAAATAAATCAATTAAAAATTGGTCATTAATAAGAATTGAAAATAATGAGAAGATAATAAATTATAATTTAATTCTTATAAGTGGAATTAAAGAAATTTTAATTTTTGGTAAGATAAAAAAAATTCTTAAACAATTCGATGACTCATTAAAATCCCTTGAATATGTTGATGTAAAGAATGGAGTAGTTACTTCATACCCCAAAGTTCTTTTGGAGCAATCTGTAATTCTTATTTTTATAATAATTATTTTATTAATGAGTAGTATGGGAGAAACAAATGAAAATATAATTATTATATTAAGTTTTTACTTGGTAGCATCATATCGACTTGTTCCGTCAATTAACAAAATATTTGTTTCTTATCAACAAATCAAATTTGGAAAACCAGCGATACCAAAAATAATGGAATATTATAATCTTAAAAAAACTACTGAATTCATAGAAAATTATGAGACATATAACTCATTAGAATTTAAAAATGAAATTATATTAAAGAATATTAGTTTTAGTTATCAAAATGATAAAAATATATTTAAAGATTTAGATTTAAAGATTTCAAAAAATGAAATAATTGGAATCGTTGGTGAAAGTGGTAGTGGAAAATCGACAATAGTAAATTTATTAACGGGCTTAATAAAGGCTCAAAAAGGAAGTATAATCATTGATAAAAAAGAATTAAATGATCCTTTAAATTTTAGAAAATATCAAAATTTATTTTCAATATCCTCTCAAGATACTTATATTATAGATGGAACTATAAAAGATAACATAATATTTGGATCGAGTGAAAAAATTTCTAACGATAAAATAAAATCATCTATAAAATTTGCAAGACTTGAGACAACTATTAATAACTTATCAGATGGTTTGGATACATATATTGGATCAAGTATAAAAAAACTTTCATCAGGACAAAAACAAAGAATATCTATTGCGAGATCTATATATAGTGGTAGAAAAATCTTAATCTTTGATGAAGCTACTAATGCACTGGATAAAGAAAATGAAAATTATATTTTCGAAAATTTGAAAAATTTGAAAACAGAAAAAACAATAATTATCATTTCACATGATCCTGAAAATCTAAAAATATGTGATAAGATACTCAAAGTTAAAAATAGAAATTTAGTTAGTGATTGAGCGGAGTTAAATTATAAGTTAAATAAATTATTTTTATGATTAAAGGTAAAAAAATTTTAATTGTTGGTGCAGGTGGTTTCATTGGTGGTCATTTGACCAATAGACTACTTAAGGATGGAAATATAATTGTAGCAGCAGATATAAAACCAAAAGAATATTGGTTCCAAGATTTCGATAATGTTGAAAATCATTACTCGATGGATATGAAGGATATTAATAATTGTCGATTAGTAACAAAAAAAATGGATTTTGTATTCAATATGGCTTGTAATATGGGTGGAATGGGTTTTATTGAAAATAATAAAGCTGAATGTATGCAATCAGTATTAATAAATACAAATCTATTAATTGCATGTAAGGAAAATGAAATTAAAAAATATTTTTTTTCTTCTAGCGCGTGTGCTTATAATAAAACAAAACAACAAGAAGTTTTTATAGAAGGTTTAAAAGAAGATGATGCTTACCCAGCAGATCCTGAGGATGGATATGGATGGGAAAAATTGTTTAGTGAACGAATGTGCAGACATTTTATGGAAGATTATGGAATACCTGTTAGGGTCGCAAGGTATCATAATATTTATGGTCCATACGGCACATATGACGGAGGAAGAGAAAAAGCACCTGCAGCATTATGTAGAAAAGTCGTAATGGCAAATAAAAATAGCGGTGACAAAATTGAAGTTTGGGGCGATGGAATGCAAACAAGAACATTTTTATATATTGATGATTGTATTGAAGGAACTTTAAGATTGTTTGAGTCTGACTATTCAGACCCAATAAATATAGGAAGTGATGAACAAGTTTCTATTAATCAAATGATTGAGATAATTGAAGCTGTAACTAAAACTAAAAAATTAAAACGAATTTATCAATTAGATAAACCGAAAGGCGTCAGAGGAAGATCCAGTAACAATGATCTTGTAAAGAAGGTTTTAAATTGGAGCTTTAAGATAAAATTGAACGAGGGTTTAAAAAAAACATATGACTGGATAAAAGAAGAAATGAACAAACAAGGGTCAAATTTAAGTAGATTTACAAAATCTTAAATTTTATAGCATTGAGAAGTTTTGATATAGCATCCAATTTTTGATCTAATGGTAAGTAAAATTATTTTTAAAAAGATAAAATTTATCAATATTAATAATCAGGAATTTAAAAGATTTATAATTAAAAAAGGTTTATTTGTTTTTCCAGCGGGACCGGCTTTGGCAACTATTAAAAGGTCAAATGAGTACTATAAATCACTTAAAAAAGCAGATTTTGTCTTTTTTGATAGTGGTTTTTTTGTTTTATTATTAAGAGTCTTTAAAAATATCAATGTACAAAAATTTTCAGGATTTAAATTTTTGGGAATGTTTTTTGCTTATTTAAAGAATAATAAGAGAAAAAAAATTTTTTGTATTGATCCAAATATAAATTTTTCAAAATCAAATTATAAGTATATTAAAAATTTAGGTATAAATAATTTAAATAACTATTGCGCACCTAGATACAATTCGAGAAGTCTATCTGATTTAAAACTTATTAAAAATTTAAAAAAATTTAAACCAGATTATATAATTGTAAATATTGGAGGTGGAGTTCAAGAAGTATTGGGTCTTTATATAAAGAAAAACTTAAAATTCAAAACTTCTATTTTATGCACTGGCGCTGCTATTTCTTTTTTTACAAAGGATCAAGCACCTATAAATAATCTTGTTGATAAATACTATTTAGGCTGGTTAATCAGACTAATATTTAACCCAATTATTTTTTTCAAAAAATATATTATTGGATTACGATTAATTCCAATGGTTATTTTTGCTAAGATTAAAATATTGAAAAAAGATAAGATTTATTGATTTGTTAAATGATAGTATTAGAACTTATTTTATTTTTTTTAAGCATAATAATTGTCTCTGTTGCTATTGCTGGTTTTGGTAGTCTTTTATCAATTAAAACTGTAAATAATTTTTTCTTGGATATTTGCTTTGGGTTAATAATAATTTCAATATTAATTACTACATTTCATTTTTTTTATGAAATTAAATCTTTTTTAAAGATCTTAATTTTATTAATTGGACTTACAATTTTTTTCAAAAAAAAAAATTTAGTTGATTATAAATTATTAATTAAAAAAAAGAATTTTTTCTATCTTGTTATTATTGGACTTTTGATACCAATGTTTGTATCTCAAAAATATCATGAAGATTTTGGTTATTATCATTTGCCTTATGCTTTAGCATTTCTTGAAGAAAAAATAGTTTTTGGTTTTGCAAATATAGATAAAACTTTTGTGTATAATTCGATTTGGTTAAATCTTTATTCTATATTTTTTTTAGAGGACAAAAATTATAATTATTTAACGTTTCCCAGTTTTTTATTGTTCTTAAGTTTTGTCATATTTTCAATCGATAAAATTTTAAAACATGAATATTCTAAAATTAGCAATTATTACTTAACTATCGTTTTATTTTATTTCTTACTGAAGTTTACAAGAATTTCTGAATTTGGTGTAGATTTTCCAGCTACAATTCTTGCGATTCTAAGTATTTTTTATTTTATAAAATTTTATGAAACAAATAAAATTATCGAGAGAAAATCCTTTTTTTACTTTAATTTAGCTTTTTCATTATTCTCAATTCTAATCAAATTGAGTGTTTTACCTATAATAATTTTACCAATCTATTTATATCTTTCTAATTTTAAAAAGCTAAAATTTTATATATTTAATTTAAGATTTTTGTGTATTTATTTTTTAGGTTTAGTTTTTTTTATTCAACAATTTTTCTATACCGGGTGTCTTTTCTTCCCAACTAATTTGACTTGTTTTAGTGTCAGTTGGTTTAATCCAGAACATTTAAAATTATCTAAAGAGCTTGCACTTATTAATAAGAGTTATTCTATAGCTAGGGAAATCTATTCTCCAGAGGAATACCTTGAAAATTTTACGTGGTTTTTATTTTGGTTAAAAAGAAATTTTATTGAAATATTTGAACATCTAATGACAATTATTTTATCGTTACTATTATTTTTTACTCTTTTAAAAAAAGAAAAAAAAAGAAATTACAAAATTAAAAAAGAAAATTTTATCTACTTTTTTTGTTTTATATCTTTATTGTTTTGGTTAAATTTTTCACCAGTGTTTAGGTTTTCAATACCTTTTTTTGTAACTATAATATTTTTGATTTCTTATAAATTCTATATAAAAAAAAAATTTTCAAGAAATATTTTTATATTTTTTGTTTCAATTTTTTTGATATTTAATTTTTCTAAAAACATTAAAAGAATAAATGACACAAAGAAAGTGTTTGTTGGAATACAACAAATTGAAAATCAATATTTATTAAACGAAATAAATAGTAACGAATATGCTAATATTTATTATCCTGATATAAAAAAAAATAAAAAGAATGGCTGGCAAGGAAGACTATGTTGGGATACCCCATTTATTTGTTCATACAATAAGCTAGATGTTGGTAAAAAGAATGGATATTTAATAATCAATAGACTAAAAAATTGATAATGATTAATAAAGAAAATTTCAATCTTTCGATAATTATTCCGTGTTATAACGAAAAAAATACCATCGAGATTATCTTAAAAAAAATAATTCAAAACTTAAATAAATTTAAATTTTTAAACTATGAGATATTAATAGTTGACGATTGCTCTACTGATGGAACAATTCAAGTTTTAAAACAATTAGATAATGATAATAAAATAGTTACTTATTTTCACGATAAAAATTTAGGCAAAGGTGCAGCTATTCATACAGCACTTAAGCATCTAACTGGTGAAGTCGTCATAATTCAAGATGCAGATTTAGAATATGATCCTTCAGATTATTACAAATTACTAGCCCCTTTTTTTGAGGCAAATGCTGATGTTGTATATGGTTCAAGATTTTTGGGTGGAGGTAAATACACTCGTGTTCATTTTTTTTGGCATTATTTAGCTAATAAAATTTTAACTTTTATTTGTAATCTTTTTACTAATTTGAATTTAACTGATATGGAGACTGGTTATAAAGTCTTCAAATCTTCAGCTTTAAAAAGTATATCACTTAAGGAAGAAACTTTTTCATTTGAACCTGAGGTGACTATTAAATTGTCAAAAAAAAAATTTAAGTTCTTTGAAGTTCCAATTACTTATAATGGTCGATCATATGATGAAGGAAAAAAAATTGGATTGAAAGACGCTTTTATTGCACTAAAAACGATAATTTTATATTCTTTAATAGGCTAGATATTCATTAATTTATCTTTGACTAAAATGTTTCTTTAGGTATAAATAGCCCGCCTGGTGATTATAGCGAAGAGGTAATACCCGATCCCATTCCGAACTCGGAAGTCAAGCTTTTCAGCGCCGATGGTACTTTGTCTTAAGACATGGAAGAGTAGGACTTTGCCAGGCTAACTCTAAAAATTATGAAAATAAAAAGTTCACTTAAATCAATTAAGAAAAGAGATTTAAACTCTAAGCTCGTAAGACGTAGAGGAAGAGTTTATATTATTAATAAAACAAATCCCAAATTTAAAGCAAGACAAAAATAATTTTTATGGATAATGAAAACCATAAAAAAACCTGGAATAATTTTACCAAATTTGTGTTGTGGGGAACTGTCGCGGTAGTGTTAGTATTGGTGTTAATGGCGTTATTCTTACTATAGAGTTTTTTAATGAAAATCGGATCAGTTTCAGAAAATAAAAAAATAGAGAAAAGAATTTCCATCACTCCTGAAATTGCAAAAAAGTATATTTCGATAGGATTTGAAGTTCATTTGTCAAAAAATTATGGAGTTCACTTAGGAATTTCTGATGAAGAATTTGAAAATTTAGGTGTCAAATTTTCTGATGATGAAAATGAAGTTATAAATCGTTCAAATATAATTGTCCAATTAGGATTATTATCTGAGGGTAAATGCTCATTAATCAAAGAGGACAAAACTCTTATAGGTGTATTAAACCCTTTTGATAATAAAGAAAAATTAGACAAACTAAAACAAAATAAAATAAATCTCTTTTCATTAGAATTATTACCAAGGATAACCAGAGCTCAATCAATGGATATTTTATCTTCTCAAGCTAACTTAGCCGGATACAAAGCGGTAATAGAGTCATTTGCTTACTTTGAAAAAGCTATACCTATGATGATGACAGCCGCTGGTACAATTCCAGCAGCAAAGATTTTAGTTGTTGGAGCTGGTGTTGCCGGATTACAAGCAATAGCAACAGCAAAAAGAATGGGTGGAATAGTTTTTGCTACAGATGTAAGAATGACATCAAAAGAACAAGTTGAAAGTTTAGGTGGAAAATTTTTGACAGTCGAGGGTGCTGAAAATTTAGAAACTGAAGGCGGTTACGCAAAAGAGGCCTCTGATGACTTTAAAAAAAAACAAGAGGATTTACTCTCTGAAACTCTAAAAAAAATTGATATCGTTATTTGCACTGCATTGATACCTGGAAAGAAAGCACCTGTGATTATTAAAGAGGACATGATTAATAATATGCAAGCTGGATCTGTTATTTACGATTTAGCTGCTATTCAGGGTGGCAATACGGCATTTACAAAAGCAGATGAAATTATTGAAAAAAATGGAGTTAAAATTATGGGTGAAAGTAATATTTTAAATAAATTACCAGTGTCTGCTTCTAGCTTATATGCAAAAAATATGTTTAATTTCGTTGAAAACTTATTTGATAAAGAAAATAAAAAATTAAATATTAATTTAGATGATGAAATAATAGAAAAAACACTTATTAAATGAAATATGGAAATTGATCCTTTAATATTTAGACTTAGTATATTCATACTCTCAATATTTGTAGGTTATTATGTTGTTTGGAGTGTTACCCCGTCTTTACATACTCCCTTAATGTCAGTTACTAACGCAATATCATCTGTAATTATTGTTGGGGCAATAATCGCAGGATTATCTGGTAATTCAGATAGCGTGTTTAATATTTCTAGTATTTTTGGTTTTTTAGCTATTGTATTAGCGGCGATAAATATCTTTGGTGGTTTTTTAGTAACCCAAAGAATGCTTGCAATGTATAAAAAAAAAAAAAAGGATAAAAAATGATATCAGCGAACTCATCAGCAATATTTTACCTAGTTTCTGGTGTGCTCTTTATTTTAGCTTTGAGAGGCCTATCATCTCCTGAAACATCAAGAAAAGGTAATTTTTTTGGTATTCTTGGTATGATAATAGCTGTAACTGTAACTTTTTTATCTACCGGTAATTTTTCAACTGGATTTATATATGTTTTAATATTTATTATAGTTGGAGGTTCAATAGGAGCTTTTATTGCTTACAGAATACCAATGACCGCGATGCCGGAGTTAGTCGCAGGATTTCATAGTTTAGTAGGTCTGGCAGCAGTTTTCGTTGCAATTTCTGCTTTTTTAAATCCTGAAGCATTTAATCTGGGATATCCAGGAAACATAAAACTTGGTAGTTTAATTGAAATGTCAATTGGAGCCGCAGTTGGAGCTATAACATTTTCAGGTTCAATAATTGCCTTTTTTAAATTGCAAGGAATTATGTCAGGTTCACCAATAACATTCAAAGGTCAGCACCTTTTAAATGCTACAATTTTGATTTCAATAGTTGTTTTAATTTATTTTTTATGTTCAACGCAATCATCAAATTTATTTTGGATATTATTAGTAGTCTCATTTTTAATAGGTTTTCTTTTGATAATCCCAATTGGCGGAGCAGATATGCCAGTTGTGATTTCTATGCTTAACTCGTATTCTGGTTGGGCAGCCGCAGGTATTGGTTTTACACTTGAAAATACAGCTCTGATTATTACAGGTGCACTTGTTGGATCATCTGGTGCCATATTATCTTACATAATGTGCAAAGGTATGAATCGTTCTTTCTTCAATGTAATTTTGGGAGGATGGGGAGCAACTGATGAAACTTCTAAAAATATCTCAAAAGAGCAAAGACCAGTTAAAAGTGGAAACGCAGATGATGCTGCATTTTTGATGAAGAATGCTTCTTCAGTTATAATAGTTCCTGGTTATGGTATGGCCGTCGCACAAGCTCAACACGCATTAAGAGAGATGGTTGATACTTTAAAAAAAAATGATATTAAGGTATCTTATGCAATCCATCCAGTTGCAGGTAGAATGCCGGGTCATATGAACGTTTTATTGGCTGAAGCAAATGTGCCTTATGACGAAGTTTTTGAATTAGAGGAAATAAATAATGATTTTGCAAATGCGGATGTTGCTTTTGTAATTGGTGCTAATGATGTAACTAATCCTGTTGCTAAAACTGATCCACAAAGTCCAATATATGGAATGCCAGTATTAGATGTTGAAAAATGTAAATCTGTTCTATTCGTTAAAAGAAGTCTTTCACCTGGATATGCTGGTATTGATAATGATCTTTTTTATAAAGAAAATACACTTATGCTATTCGCTGATGCAAAAAAAATGACAGAGGATATTACAAAAAATTTATAGGTAAATGAATATAAAAGTCTTTTGTGATATAGCTGATTTAAATAGTATTAAAAAATTTAATAATAATAATTTTGTCAAAGGGTTTACTACAAATCCTAGTTTAATGCGGAAAGCAGGAGCAAAAGATTATAAATCTTATTCAAAACAAATACTTAAAGTTTGTAGTAGAAAACCAATTTCATTTGAAGTTTTTGCTGATAGTCCTAAATTGATGATTGAACAAGGAATTAAGATTAATAATTGGGGTAAAAATGTTTACGTAAAAGTTCCTGTGATAAATTCAAAAAAACAATTTACAGGAAAAGTTATTAGAGAATTAAATAGTAGAAATATCAAACTTAATATTACAGCTGTATACACCGCTAAACAAACAGCTAAAATTTTAAATACGATAAATAAAAAAACAAAAGTAATTATTTCTATTTTTGCTGGTAGGGCAGCAGATACAGGTAAAGACCCTATACCTGAATTTATTAAAAGCATAAGAATTGCAAAAAGTTTTAAAAATGTTGAAATTTTATGGGCAAGTGTCAGAGAACCATATAACTATACTCAAGCAAAACAATTAAGATGTCATATTATAACAATACCACCATCGATCATTGAAAAGATACAAAAATTTGGAAAATCTTTCGACCAACTTACACAAGAAACAGTTAAGAATTTTTTGGTTGATAGTAGAAAATCTAAATTTAAAATTTAAGACATATTAAATTAAGTATTAAAAAAACTATTTAAAATTAAAAGAGTTTCAAATTTGGTTGCGGGGGACGGATTTGAACCGCCGACCTTCAGGTTATGAGCCTGACGAGCTACCAGACTGCTCCACCCCGCGATATATTTAAATTCTATTTTTTAATTTATTAAGTTTTTTTACTCTCTTAATATTTTCTTGAAGTATTCTTTTTTTCTTCTCAGATGGTTTTTCATAAGTATTTTTTAACTTTATAACTTTAAAAAAACCATCTCTCTGAAGTTTTCTTTTTAAAACTCTAAGAGCTTGTTCTACATTGTTATCTTTAACTTCTATTTTAATAAATACCTCCAAAAGAAAGTGTAGTTAACATTTTTATATTTTTATGTCTATCTAATTTATTCACACTAAAGGATTATATTGACTGGTTTTGTTTTTCTCTTTGTTTTTTTTCTCTTTTAATTCGTCTTTCAGCTTTTTCTAATGCTTGAACTAAATCTTTTTGAGTAAATAAATTTAAAGCAACAGGGTCTTTTGGGTTCAAATTATTATAATTCCAATAACTTTTATTTCTTATTAAAGTTACAGAATTTTTAGTTACACCAACTAGTTTTGCAATTTGTGAATCTCTTAAAATATTGTGGTTTTTGATCAACCACAACGCCGAGTCGGGCTTGTCTTGTCTTTTTGATAGGGGAACATATTTTTTAATTTTTTTTTCTGAATTTGATATTTCAATGTCAGTATTCTTTATTTCTAAAGGTCTTAGTTGATCTTTTGAAGATAATTCAATTTCTTCTCTTGAGAGCTGTCCTGAGATTATTGGATTATATGCTTTAATTCCTTTTGCAACTTCGCCATCGGCTATTCCTTGGACTTCCACTTCATGCAGATTACAAAAATCAGCTATTTGTTTGAAAGTTAGAGTCGTATTTTCTACTAGCCATACAGCTGTTGCCATAGGCATTAAGGGTGCGTTTGTCATTAATTTTTATTTTCTGATCTAAAATTTTGGAATTTTTTGTTAAATTTACTTATTCGGCCTTTATCTAACAATTTTTGTTTACCGCCTGTCCAAGCTGAATGTGATTTAGGATCAATTTCTAGTTTAAGAACATCGCCTTCTGCGCCCCAAGTAGATCTCGTATTAAATTGTGAACCATCGGTCATTTCAACTTTAATGGTATGGTAGTTGGGATGTATTTTTTTTTTCATCTCGAGATTTATAGCAAATGAAATTTTTAAAACAATTAAAAGTTACCTAATTTTTCAATAAACTTTGTGTTAATTTCTGCTGATGAAGCCAAAACTTTTATATTTTTAATATTATTAAGATTAATATCATTAATAATTCCACCAGCTTCTTTTATTAAAACTATACCCGCGGCTATGTCCCATAAATTCAAGTTATTTTGCGCATATCCATCTAGTCTTCCAGAAGCTACGTATGCAATATCAAGTGCAGCACACCCAGATCTTCTGTAAGTAAAGTTTGGTTCATTTTTTAATTTTCCAACTGCAAATAAACATTCTTCTAAATTATTTTTTTTTGAGACCTTTATTCGTTGATTATTGAAAAAAGCTCCATTATTTTTTTCTGCATAAAACATTTCATCTTTAATTGGGTCAAAAATTAATCCACATATAATTTCATCATTTGATCTTAATGCAATGGATATCGCAAAATGCGGTATTCCATGTAAAAAATTAATTGTTCCATCAATAGGATCAATTATCCATGAATTTGAGGTATCTTTATTCCTTTCAACACCATTTTCTTCACTTATGATAGAAAAGTTCGGTCTTGCTTTTTTAAGTTCTTCTATAATAATTTTTTCTACTTTAACATCAGAATTAGTTACAAAATCCTTTGGTCCTTTTTTTGATACCTGTAATTTCTCTAATTCACCAAAATCTCTTATTAAGATTTTAGAGGCCTTATCACATGCTTTTATCATTACATTAAGATTTGGTGATATAGAATTCATAAATTAATTTTTTTTAACATATTCTAAGTTCCTAGTATCTATCACAACATTATCTCCTACCTCAATAAATGGTGGTACCTGAATACTTAATCCATTTTCTAAAATTGCAGGTTTGTAGGATGAAGAAACTGTTTGACCTCTCAATGCAGCATCTGTGGTCTCGATTTTACAAGTTACTTGGTTTGGTAAATCTACAGAAATTGGATTATCATTATAAAAACTTATTTTTACCTCGAGATTTTCAGTTAATAACTTCCCTTTTTCACCTATCAAATCTTTTTGAATTTCCGTTTGCTCAAAGGTTTTAGGATTCATAAAAAAGTAATTATCTTGGTCTTCATATGAATAAGTAAAATTAGTTTCATCTAAAGCGGCTTTTTCAACTGTCTCGTTGGACCTAAATCGTTCATTTAGTTTAGTATTTTTGTTTACACTCTTCATCTCTACTTGTGCAAATGCTCCACCTTTTCCTGGTTTAACATGTTGTGTTTTGAGCACTTGCCATAAATCGTTTTTATATTCTAGTAACATACCCACTCTAATTTCACCTGCATTAATTTTCATATTATTTTTTTTAAAGCATTTTTAGGTTTAAGTTCTTTGTTTTTCCAAATGTAGCCTGAGATAGCTAAAAAGTTTGCCTTATTCAACAAAAGATTTTTATAATTCTTAGAGTTAATACCTCCAATTACAACAATTGGTGTGTTTGTGATCTTTCGAGCTTTTTTGAGTAAACTGATTGATGCTTTATATTTTACTTTTTTTGTTTTGGATGAATTAAAAGCCCCAAAAGCTAAATAGTCAGCTTTATTTTTTAACGCAGTTTTTGCAAGTTTAATTGAATTATGACACGTAATTCCAATAATTTTTTTCCCAATTAACTTTCTAGCCTCTCTAATCTTCATATCACTTTGACCAAGATGGCATCCATCA
The DNA here is from genome assembly GCA_902524865.1 of uncultured Pelagibacteraceae bacterium. Classification (GTDB taxonomy): domain Bacteria; phylum Pseudomonadota; class Alphaproteobacteria; order Pelagibacterales; family Pelagibacteraceae; genus Pelagibacter. Next base: position 18,094 of record CABZEV010000010.1, read on the forward strand.
GCATTTAATTTTTTTGAGAGATAAACGTCATCGTTAATTATAAATTTTACTTTAAATTTTTTACATATCTTTTGAATTTTACGTCCAATTATTAATCTTTTTTTAAAACTATCTTTTTTAAGTCTTAGTTGAAAAAAACTTGTTTTTTTTTGTTTTAATATTTCCTTTAAATCTTTAAAAAAATTTTTTTCAATTTTAGGTGGAGATATTAGGTAGATAAATCTTTTTTTATTATATCTCAAAATCTTTTGACCATTTTCCTTGAGTAGCTAATGTGTTCATTTTAGTTCGGTGGTTAAAAATTTGCTGAGTACCTTCAATATCCTCAATATTTTTTGACCAAAACTTTAAAGCTCCTTGTTGAAGAGCCCTCCCGTAAGAATAGCTCATGATAAAGCTGGTGGTATTATGTTTGCTAATTAAATTTAAGTTTTCTGTCGATTCTATTTCAGACTGACCCCCAGATAGAAAAGCTATACCTGGAACTTCTGAAGGTACTGATGATTTTAGACATTCTAAAGTTAATTTTGCCACTTCTTCATTGGTAATTTTTTCTTTAGATTTATTTCCTGCTAAAATCATATTAGGTTTGAGTATAATTCCCTTCAAATCTACTTTATGTATTATTAGTTCTTCAAAGCATCTTTTTATAACTTCAGAGGTTTTTTCTAAACACTCTTTAGCAGAATGTTCACCATCCATTAAAACCTCAGGCTCAACTATTGGAACCATATTGCACTCTTGAACTAGAGCAGAATATCTCGCTAATGCATGTGCATTAGAGTGTATTGAGAGTTTGCTTGGATAATTTTTATCTATATTGTAAACACCTCTCCATTTAGTAAATTTTGCACCTAATTTATAGTATTCTTTTAATCTTTCCCTTAATCCGTCAAGACCTTCAGTAATTTTTTCATATGGAGAACCAGCTAAAATTTTTGCTCCTGTGTCTACTTTGATACCTACCAATGAGCCAGTATTTAAAATTAATTCAGGAATTGTATTTTTTTTCGATGATATTTGTCTTATTGTTTCATCATAAAGAATTACACCTCCGATATAATTTTTCATTGAGGATGAACTGAAAAGTGTTTCTCTAAACATTAATCTATTTTCTGGGGTTGAGGGGACATTTACGCTGTCCAATCTTTTAGTCATTGTTGCAGTGCTTTCATCTGCAGCTAAAATTCCTTTACCGTTCTCTAAAATTTTTAATACTATATTATTTAGTTCTGACATTTTAACTTAGAGCTTTTATACCAGGAAGTTCTTTTCCTTCAAGATATTCTAAAAAAGCACCACCAGCAGTTGAAACAAAATTAAAATCTTTAATTGCATTTAGTTGATTAACAACCGCTACAGTATCTCCTCCACCAACTACAGAATAAATTGAATTTTCTTTATTTTTTTTAATAATTGTTTTTGCAATCTCAATGCTACCTTTAGCAAAATTTGCATTTTCAAAATATCCAGCAGGACCATTCCAAAGAACTGTTTTACTATTATTAATTATATCTTTTATTCTTTTTAGTGTTTTAGGTCCTACGTCTAAGATTAAATCATCATCTGCTATGTCCTGAAGATCTTTTATCTGAGCATCGTCATCTGCACTTTTACCTATTAAGACATCTTCTGGATAAGTAATTTCACAGAGTTGATTTTTTGAAATTTCAAAAATTTCTTTTATTATATTTTCAGAATTTTCCTCACTAATTGATTTTCCAATTCTATTACCTTTGAAGCTAAGAATATTGTTAGCCATACCTCCCACGAAGATTATGTTATTAAATTTAGGTATTAAATTTTTGATTATTTTAATTTTTGTGGAAATTTTTGATCCACCAATAATACAAGTAATTGGTTTTTTGATATCAATAGTAACTTTTTTTAAGGCATTTATTTCAGTCTCAAATTGTAATCCAGCAAATGATGGCAGAAATTCTGTAATTTTGCACATTGATGCATGTGTTCTATGAGAGCAAGAAAAAGCATCATTTACGAACAAATCTGCAAAACTAGCTAGGTGTTTTGAAAAATTTGACTCATTTTTCTCTTCTTCTGCATAAAATCTTATGTTTTCAAAAAAGATAACTTTCTCCTCAGGCTCTTTAAATAAATCATCTCTTTTGATTTTTAAAATGTCCTCACTTATAAAGTTGACTCTGGTTTTTATCTTTTTTTCTAGGTAATCACAAATTGGTTTAAGTGAGAGATATTTATTAAATTTGCCTTTAGGACGTCCGACATGAGAAATTATTAAAATTCTTGAATTTCTTTTTATTAAAAATTCAATAACAGGTATAATTTTAGTTATTCTGGTCTCATCAACAATTTCACCATTTTTCAAAGGTACGTTTAGGTCTAATCTTAATAAAACTCTCTTACCACTAAGATTTTCATAATCTTTAATATTGTTCATTAAGAATTCTTATAAAGATAATCTATAATATCGCACATTCTATTTGAGAAACCCCATTCATTATCATACCACGCTGAAATTTTACCCATATTTTTTGTCACCACTTTTGTTAAGCTTTCGTCTATTATTGAAGAAGCAGGATTATGATTAAAGTCGATTGAAACAAGTTTTTCTTTTGTAGTTTTAAGAATTTTATTTTTTTTGCTAAATTTTTGAAATGCTAAATTAATCTTATCAATAGTGATGTCTTTTTTTGTGCAAAAGACGAGTTCAATTAATGAAACATTGGGCGTAGGGACTCTCATAGCCACACCTTCTAATTTACCTTTAAGCGAAGGTATAATCTCACCAATTGCTTTTGATGCACCTGTTGAGGTCGGCACAATAGACTGGCTTGCTGATCTAGCTCTTCTTGGATCTTTGTGAGAATTATCCAAAATTCTTTGGTCACTTGTAAAAGAATGAATTGTAGTCATAAAACCTTTTTCAATTTCGAAATTTTCGTTTAAAACATGAGCTACAGGGGCAAGACAATTTGTTGTGCAAGATGCAGCAGATATAATCTTATCCTCTTTTTTTAATTCACTCTCATTTACGCCATATACAATAGTTTTGTCTGCATTTTTACACGGAGCCGAGACAATAACTCTTTTTGCACCATTTTTAATATGTGTTATTAATTTTTCTTTTGAGTTAAATTTACCTGTACACTCTAAAACATAATCCACTTCATATTTATTCCAATTAATATTCTTTAGATCTGTTTCTTGGCCAAATAAAATTTTATTTTTGTTGATAATAATATGATTTTCATCAAAATCTATTAGTGCATTAAATTTTCCGTGAATAGAATCATATTTTAACAGAGATGAACATGTTTCAGAATTAGTTCTATTATTGATGTATTTAATTTCTATATTTTTATTTTTATTCTCGATAATTGATCGAACAATCATTCTTCCTATTCTACCCATTCCATTTATTCCAACTTTGACTGTCATAATTCTTTTTTAATTTTTTTTACTATAATCTCTGAGTTTAATCCAAAGTGATTATATATATCTTTATAAGGTGCACTTTTTCCAAAATCATCAATTCCAAAATTAAGTCCTTTGCTACCAGTATATTTTTTCCAATGATCAGTTTCAGAGGCCTCTATAGAAATTACAAGCTTGGTTTCATTTAAAATTTTATTTTTGTAGACTTCACTTTGTTGATCAAATAATTCCTGGCAAGGCATTGATATTACTTTTGAGTAAATGCCATCTGTGGCCAATTTATGACTAACGTCTATCGCAAGACTAGTTTCAGATCCTGTTGCTATAATAGTTCCACTTATTCTATCACTCGTTCTTAAAACTTCATAAGCGCCAGATAAGGACAAATTTTTTGATGATTTTTTTTTACGAATTGGATTTAGGTTTTGTCTTGTTAGGGCTATTACGCTTGGAGAATTTTTGCTATTTAATGCCAATTGCCAACACTCAAAAGTTTCTATCAAGTCAGAAGGTCTAAAAACATTTAAATTTGGTATTGATCGTAAACTTGTTAATTGTTCAATTGGTTGATGGGTTGGTCCATCTTCTCCAAGACCAATTGAGTCATGTGTAAAAACATAAATAACTTTTTGTTTCATCATAGCTGCTAGTCTTATTGATGGTTTACAGTAATCGCTAAATATTAAAAAAGTTCCACCATAAGGAACAAGCTCACTATGAAGTGAGATACCATTCATAATACCACACATCGCATGTTCTCTAACTCCAAAATGGATATAATTTCCGGAAAAATCATTTGATTGAATAATTTTATGTTTTTTGGTTTTGGTATTATTGGATCCTGCTAAATCTGCTGACCCACCAATTAAGTTTGGAAGTTTGGATGCAATTTCTAAAAATTTTTCTGAACATTTTCTAGTAGCTATTGGTTGTAATTTTTTTAAGTAGTCTGATTTTGCTTTATCTATTTCTGCATTGATAGTATTTTTATCAAATCTTAGTAAAAATTTTTTTTTATTCTTATTAGATTTGATTGATGCTTTTTTACCAATTGATCTCCATTGATTCATTAAGTTTTTTGGAATTTCAAATGTATTGTGTGGCCAGTTTAATTTTTTTCTGACCAATTTTATTTCATCTTCACCTAATGGACTACCATGAGATGAAGCTTTACCACCTTTATTTGGGGATCCGTATCCAATCGTTGTTTTACAAGAGATTGCCAATGGTTTTTTGGATTTTTGTGCTTTTTTAAAAGCCTTTGTAATTTCTTTAAAATTATGTCCATCAATTTTCAAATAATTCCAGCCATAGCTTCTAAACCTTTTTTCATGATCATCAGATACTGCTAAGCTAGTTGGACCATCTATTGAGATTGAATTGTTATCAAAAAGTAATATCAGGTTTTTAAGTTTTAGGTGTCCAGCAAGACTTAAAGCTTCATGACTTATTCCCTCCATCAAGCAACCATCACCTGCTAAAACGTAAGTTTTATGATTGATAATTTTTTTTCCTAATCTTTTTTTTAAAATTTCTTCTGAGATTGCAAAACCAACTGCATTAGAAATTCCCTGTCCTAAAGGACCTGTTGTAGTTTCAATACCGGTGCTTGGATGATATTCTGGGTGACCTGCACATATTGAATTTAGTTGTCTAAATTTTTTAATTTCTCTTAAAGAAATACTTTTATAACCTGTCAGATATAGGAGCGAGTAAAGTAGCATAGAACCATGTCCTGCCGACAGAACAAATCTATCTCTATTAATCCAATCTGGATTTTTAGGATTAAAATTTAAGAAATCTTTAAAGAGAACAGTTGCAACATCGGCCATTCCCATAGGCATACCTGGATGCCCAGAATTAGCTTTTTGCACAGCATCTATAGACAAAAATCTGATACAATTCGCTAATTCTTTATAAAGTTTACTCAAGTAATTATCCTGCCTAGACTAAGAAGATTCTATTTAATAATATAATTATATATATATGAATTCTGTGATCGAAAAAGAAAAAAAACTAAATTTAGCTTTAGCAAAATTAAAAAATTTAAACTTAAAAAACCCTGACGTTAAAAAAAATATAGAGAATTTAAGTAGTCAAAAAAATCAATTAGAAATTGAAAAGCAAGAAATAGAAGAAAAATATAAAAGTTTAATTAGTGATTATAATAATTTAAGTAAAAAATTAGACGAATTACAAAATCAAGAAAAAGTCGAACAAAAAAAACAGATTGAGTTTTCTGAAAAAATTGATGAATTAAATCAAGAAACAGATATTTTGTTAGATGAGATAGATAAATGGCAAACGTAAGTATTAAGTTTAATGGAAAAGAATTTTTGTTGTCTTGTGAGGATGGCCAGGAGGAACATCTTGAAGAATTATTAATTCAAATTAATCAGAAATTTAATAATCTTAAAAATGATCTTGGGAATCTTGGAGAAAATAAACTTTTATTAATTACAGCAGTTAAAGTAATGGATGAATATTATGAAACTAAAAAAAAAGTAGATCAAAAAAAGAACGAGTTGAGAGATCTTTCAAATAAATTTAAAGAGCTTAAAACTTTAATTTATGAGTACAGAGATAAGAAAGAGCTGGAAATAAACTCACTTAATAAAGATCACCTTAAATTAAAAAATGAAATTGAAATAAATCAAAAGAGTTACGAGAAATTAATTGACGAAGCGGCTGATGAAATTTCAAGTTTTGTTGAAAAAGCAAATTTAGAAAATATTTCTAAGTAAAATTCTAGTGAATAAATATGAGATCAGAAAAAAATTATTAAAAGCCAGAAAACTAAATAATAATAAAAATTTAGTTATAAAATTTGGTCACATAATAAAAATTTTAAAAAAAGAAAAATTAAATAAAAAAATAATTGGTGGTTATTATCCATATAATCATGAAGTTGATCCAATTAAAATTCTAAATAAACTTGAAAAACTTGGTTATCAAATATCATTGCCAAAAATTAAAAAAAATAATCAAATGGATTTTTTGTGCTGGTCAACAAAAGAGCCTTTATCAATAAATAAATACGGAATACCTGAACCTACATCAGATCAAATTGTCTACCCAAGTGCTCTTTTAGTACCACTTGTAGCTTTTGATAATCATTTAAATAGGATAGGTTATGGAGGTGGCTATTACGATAGGTATATTAAAAAGATAAAAAAAAACAAAAAAATTATATTAATTGGGTTAGCTTATTCTTTTCAAAAAGTAAAAAAAATACCAGCGAACAAATATGATATGAAACTGGATTTTATTGTAACAGATAAAAATTTTATATGAGAATATTATTTTTAGGAGATGTGGTAGGGAACTCGGGTTGTTCGAAAATATTGAATAATCTTTTAAATCAAAAAGAATTGAACAAAATTGATTTTGTAATCGTCAATGGAGAAAATGCAGCTGAGGCAGGAGTTGGATTAACAAAAAAAATCTGTGAGAATTTTTTTAAATGTGGTGTTGACGTCATTACCACTGGTAATCATGTTTGGGATCAAAAAGATATTATGAAATTTATCGATAATGAAAAAAGGTTACTTCGCCCAAAAAATTTATTCGAGCCAGCACCAGGTAAAGGATTTGAAGTTTTTCAAAATGGAAAAAATATAAAAATTGGTGTTTTAAATTTAATGGGAAATGTTTTTATGAAAAAATGTGATGACGTTTTTGAGATTTCAGAAAAATTTTTAAAAGAGCACAAACTAAAAGAGGATTATGATTTACTAGTTGTTGACTTTCATGGAGAAATTACTAGTGAAAAAAATGCGATTGGATATTTTTTTGATGGTAAAGCCACTCTAGTAGTTGGAACACATACACACATTCCAACAAATGATGCAAGAATTTTGAAAAATGGGACAGCTTATCAAACAGATGCAGGTATGTGTGGTGATTATGACTCAGTTATTGGAATGAATAAAGATAATTCTTTAAACAGATTTATGAAAAAAGAGTCAACCAAACATTATCCAGCAACTGGTGATGCTACTTTAAGTGGAGTAATTGTTGATTGTGATATAAAAACTGGTTTAGCAAATAAAATTGAAAGCTATGTTTTTGGAGGTCAGCTAAAGAATACTTAATTAGTTTATGGCAGGACATTCTCATTGGGCAGGAATAAAACATAAAAAAGGTAAAGCCGATAAGCAAAGATCTAAAATTTTTTCAAAGTTGTCAAAAGAAATCACTATTGCAGCAAAACTTGGGGATAAAGATCCAGCAATGAATCCAAGATTAAGATCTGCGATACAAGCCGCAAGATCAGCAAATATGCCCAAAGAAAATATAGAAAGAGCGATTGATAAATCTTCAGTTAGTACCGAGTCAAATTTTGAAAATTTAAGATACGAGGGCTTTGGACCAGAAAAAGTAGCAGTAATAATAGAAGCATTAACAGATAATAAAAATAGAACAGCGTCCAGTATTAGAACAATTTTTCAAAAAGCAGGTGGCAATTTAGGAACCCAAGGTTCTGCTTCTCATAATTTTAATCAATTAGGAATAATAAAGATCGATAAAAAAGAGGTTTCTGATGATCAAATTTTTGAGCTAGCTACCAACGCTGGAGCTGATGAATGTAAATCGAAAAATGATTTTCATGAAATACAATGTCCTGTTAGTGAAATTTATAATGTAAAGAAAGAATTAGAGAAAAAAATTTTGAATTTCATATCAACAGAAATTGAATGGGTACCACTTAACAGTGTAAAAATTTCTAAAGAAAAAAATCAAGATTTAGTAAATTTCTTTGAATTACTTGAAGACAATGATGATGTACAAAATGTTTATTCTAATGCTGAATTTGTAAATTAAATTATGTTAATAATAGGTATAGATCCTGGAATTTCTGGTTCAATTTGTTTTTTAGATAATGGAAAAATTCTTGATGTTATTGAAATGCCCATAATGATAGATGGTAAAAAAAATAAAAAACAAGTAAATGGTTCGCAAGTTTATAATGAAGTTAGCAAAAGAATTAAACAGTTTGAAAAAAATCAAATTAGAGTTGTGATTGAACACGTTTCTGCAATGCCTGGCCAAGGCGTTACTAGTATGTTTAATTTTGGTCAATCGTTTGGAATTTTAAAGGGTATTTGTACCGCGATGCAATTACCCATGTACTTTGTAAGGCCCGCAAAATGGAAAAAATATTTTAATCTTTTAAATTCTGAGAAAGATGCCAGTAGGACAAGAGCAATAGAAATATTTCCTTATTTTTCATCTCAATTATCAAGAAAGAAAGACTCAAATAAAGCTGATGCGATTTTGATAGCAAGTTTTTATCATGAAACTTATAAAATTGACGAATAGCTTTAAATATTCAGACAAAATCATGACACATTTAAGTGTGAGAAGACGATATGGAAGCTGATATCACGTCTCAAGCGGTTGGGCTAGCCTCAAGTGCTGATTTTTCTTTGATAAATTTATTTATTAGAGCTGACATAGTTGTTAAGTCAGTTATCATAATGTTAATAGTTTGTTCTATATATTCATGGGCAGTAATAATTGAAAAATATAGATTGTTCAAAAAAATAAATCAATCTACTGAGGAGTTTGAAGCAAAGTTTTGGAACTCTAAATCTGCAGAAACTTTTTATAATAGTCTACCAGCCAACATTCAAGATCCAATGGCATTAATATTTAAAGATGCGATGCAAAACTTATTAAAGAGAAGATCTAGAACAGATTTAAATAATAGGATGATCACAATGTTAGAGACGGGTATTGAAAAACAAATATCAAAAATTACTAAAGGTTTTACTTTTTTAGCAACAGTGGGATCAACAGCTCCATTCATAGGTCTATTTGGAACAGTTTGGGGAATTATGAATTCTTTTCAGTCTATAGCAATTTCAAGAAATACGAGTTTGGCAATTGTTGCACCTGGAATAGCTGAAGCACTATTCGCAACTGCGTTAGGTCTACTAGCAGCAATACCTGCGGTTGTTGCATATAATAAATTTAATAATGACTCAATTAAGTATTCCCAAAAATTAGAAAATTTCTCAAAAAGATTTCTAAGTATTATTTAAAATGGCTTTTAAATTAAAACGATCATCAAAAGAGCCAATGAGCGAAATAAATGTAACACCATTTGTAGATGTAATGTTGGTGCTTTTAATCATTTTTATGGTTACTGCCCCTTTGTTAACTGTAGGAGTTCAGGTTGATTTACCCGAAAGTTCTGCCGACTCTCTTCCCGAAGAAGTTGAGCCACTGACTTTAACAATAAACTCTAAAGGTGAAATTTATATTCAAGAGTCAAAAGTTGAATATGAAAAAATAATAGCAAAAGTCTTAGCGGTTTCAAAAAATAGAACTGATACAAGAATTTACGTTAGGGGTGATAAAACAATCAACTATGGAAGAGTATTGGAGATTATGGGCTTACTATCTGGGTCTGGTTTCACCAAAGTAGCACTTATATCCGAACCATATAAAGAAAGGTAAGGAGTGAATAGAAGTATAATTATATCTTCTGTATCACATCTAGTTTTAATAATGATTACAGCTTTAAGTTTACCTTTTTTGGCAAAAAAACCAATTGATCTTCCCCCGATAGTATCTGTAGAATTAATACAGATTACAGATAAAACAAATATTCCATACGCACCAAAGGCAAAAAAAATTATTCAAAAAATTAAAGAGAAAGAAAAAAAGTTGGTATCTGAACAAGCGCCCCCAAAAAAAGTAAAAAAAATTAAACCAGATGCAGTCCCAATGCCAGACGATAAGTCTAAAAAGGTTGAAAAAATAAAAGAGGATAAGCAAAATCCAGAAAAAACTAATAATGAGGTTAAGCAAGTTTCTGAATTTGAAAAAAAAGAGTTATTCGATCCAAATAATATTGCAGCATTAATTGATAAATCTAAAGTTGAAAGTGCTGAAACGATAAAAAAAGATAACAAAATTACACAAGATCATAAAAAGAATGTTGAAAGCGTAGGTTTATCTTTAAGCGAAGAGGATGCTTTAAAAGCTCAAATTTTTGGTTGTTGGAGTATTCCTTTGGGTCTGCCTTACAATGAAAATTTATTAGTAAGAATTAAACTTCAACTTAATCCAGATGGAACAATTCAAGAGTCAGAGATTTTGGATCATGCAAGAATGAATAAACCTGGTCAAGGTTTTTATAAGGTTTTAGCGGAAAGTGCTTTAAGAGCAATAAAATTATGCCAGCCCTTAAGGGTTCCCACAACCGGTTATGAGAGATGGAAAGAATTACAATTAAATTTTGATGCAAGAGAAATGTTAGAGGGATAGAATATTTTTATGAGAAATCTAATTATTTTATTTTTAATATTTATAGTACCTACTAATGCATTAGGTTTAATTGAGGTTGATATTACACGAGGAAATTTGAATCCACTCCCTATTGCAGTGTCACCTCTATCAATTGATGTTGATTCAAAAAAGAGTTTTGAGAAAACTTTAAAAAAAAAAGATATTGGATCTGAAATTTCTAAAGTTATCGAAAAAAATTTAAAAACCTCAGGTCTTTTTAATCCATTAGATAAAAATGCCTTTCTACAAGCGCCTGATATTGCCCATCTTAAACCGCGTTTCGAGGATTGGAATTTAATTAAAGCCCAAGCTTTAATCACAGGTAAAGTAAAAAATATTGATGATAAACTTAGAGT
>CABZEV010000011.1 GCA_902524865.1 uncultured Pelagibacteraceae bacterium
AGGCAGCAGATTTGTTATCTAAAGCAAAATTTCCAGTAATTTTATCTGGTGCAGGTGTGGTTATTGGTGGAGCAATTGAGGAAACTAAAAAAATAGCTGAAAAACTTGACTCACCTGTTTGCTCTGGTTATCAACATAACGATAGTTTTCCAGGAAGTCATCCTTTAGCAGTTGGGCCATTAGGATACAATGGATCAAAAGCTGCGATGGAATTGATTTCTAAAGCTGATGTAGTTTTAGCATTGGGTACAAGATTAAATCCTTTTTCAACTCTACCAGGTTATGGAATTGATTATTGGCCAAAAAAAGCAAGTATAATTCAGGTTGATATGAATCCAGATAGAATTGGATTAACTAAAAAAGTTACAGTTGGAATTAGTGGTGATGCAAAATTGGTAGCAACGCAAATATTAGAAAAATTATCCTCAAATGCAGGCGATACAGATAGACAAAAAAGAAAAGATTTAATTCACCAAACAAAATCAGCCTGGTTACAAAAATTGTCAAGTTTAGATCACGAAGATGATGACGAAGGAACAGTTTGGAACAAAGAAGCTAGAGAAAGGGACTCAGATAGAATGTCACCAAGACAAGCTTGGCGAGCAATTCAAGCAGGTATGCCTGAGGATGTAATTATATCTAGTGACATTGGGAATAACTGTGCAATCGGAAATGCGTATCCAACATTTGAAAAGCCAAGAAAATATTTAGCACCAGGTTTATTTGGTCCTTGTGGTTATGGTTTTCCATCAATATTAGGTGCCAAAATCGGTTGTCCAGATACACCTGTAATTGGTTTTGCGGGAGATGGAGCATTTGGAATAAGTATGAATGAAATGAGTTCTTGTGCAAGAGAGGAGTGGCCTGCAATTACAATGGTAATTTTTAGAAACTACCAATGGGGTGCTGAAAAAAGAAATACAACTCTTTGGTTTGATGATAATTTTGTAGGAACCGAACTTGATCCAGAATTAAGTTTCGCAAAAGTAGCAGATGCTTGTGGTTTAAAAGGTGTTACTGTGAAAACAATGGAAGAAACTACTATAGCCATTAAACAATCTTGTGAAGATCAGAAGAAAGGTATTACAACATTTATAGAAGTAATTCTAAATCAAGAGCTTGGTGAACCATTTAGAAGAGATGCTATGAAAAAGCCAGTAAAAGTAGCTGGTATTAAAAAAGAAGATATGAAGAAACAGCCTTCTTTAAATTCTTAATGTAAATCCATATCAGGCCAGTCTTTATCATTAAATCTATCCAGTTCTTTTTTTGTAATTGGTCTGAATAATACCCAAAAAATTACAATCGCAAGAGCTAATAGTATTAATGTTTGCATAACGTAATAAGTTTAATATTTTTTTATTATTAATATCAGATTTGAAGTTATAAAAAAAAGCTTATGTTTAATAATTTTAAAGTTTTTAAGTTTTAATTTTGTACATATATCAATCAAATTTTTTTCAGATAATAAGTTCAAATTTTCTTCCAGAGAGTAAAAACTCAATCCAATAAATTTTAATATTTTCCTATGTAATTTTTTTGGCAACCAATGAATTAAAGGTAAATTAGTATGAAAATCAATTGGATAAAATCTATTTGGGGTTTGAATAAAAACATATTTTTTTGCAACTCTTGAAGCCTCTTGAATAAAGGCAATTTGATTCTCAAGTGATCCAACATGCTCTATAGTTGCATTTGAATGAACAATATCAAAAGAAATATCTTTATAATCTGTTCTCAAACCATCTCCAATTACAAAACTTTTTATGTTTTGATATTTCTTTTCTAAAATTCTACAGTCTTGATTTGATAAACATGTAATATTTTTATTATTTTTTGTTTTCTCTAATATAATATTTTGCTCACTATCTAATGATGGTGTTGTTCCTATATCCAATAGAGATTTATTATCATTATATTCTGTCGAATTTTCAAAATAATAAAAAAATTTTTCACGAGCATCCAATATAATTTTCTTTATAAGTCTATAAAAAAAAGAATTTTTGGACTCAGAGTAAGTTTGAATTCTATGTTTTACTTTATCATCCATATATTCAAAATTATATAATAAATTTTCAAATTTAAATCTAGTACTGACATATCATCTGGTCTGAAATTTCATGTTTTAATTAAAATTTTCATTTTTCAAATTTTGTGTTAATAAAAGATTATGACATATGATTTAAATGTATTTCAAATAATAGGTTTTTTAACCTTATCTGGAATTATTCTGAGATCAACATTATCAATAGTTGGTCAAAATTGGGTAAGAACTTATCATTTCTTAGGTACATTTATTTTATTACCTAATATTGCTTATGTAATAACCACGGTTATTGCCGGAGATATTGCATTATCTCTTGGGATGATTGGAGCTTTATCTATCGTAAGATTTCGACACCCTGTAAGAAGTAATTTTGAATTAACAATGTATTTTGCACTTCTAACTCTTGGAATTTCTGCTGGTGTGAATATGAAATTAGCTTTTCTGTTGCTCGTAGTGGTATTTGTCACTATAATAGGAATAGAAGCATTTCAGTTTTTTGCTAAATATTTTAATTTGAAAATTTTTCAAACATCTTTTAATGAAGGTGTATCTAACAACGTTTTAGAAATATCTTCCAGTAAAAAAAATATAAAAATTCAAGAAAATACAAATTTAGTAGAGTCATATTATTCTAAATCTGAAAATTTATATTCTTTTAAACTTGTATTTAAAAATAAAAATGAGTTAGATCAATTTCTTAAAGATGTGTCTGAGGATGATAGTACAATTACTTACAAAACATCTTCACTTGTAAATTAATTTAATTTTTATGAAAAAATCAATTCCACTTGTTTTAATTTTTGCTATCTTAATTTTTTTTCAACTATTCATCTCTAAGAATATAAACGAAAAGAATTTATCAAGTAATACTCTAGATAGTTGTAGCCAGCTAAATTATAATCAACAAATTTTAAACAAACATAAAAATTTCAGTGAAATCGATATTCATTTAATCATAGATAATGAGCGTAAATGGAAAGAAATAATATTAAACACAATTTTGTCTATTGAAAAAGACAAAAGTAATACTTTTGATGCTAAATATACAAATGCACAATTATCGATAAAAAATAAATTTGGTCTTGAATGTACTTTAAAAGCAAAGATTAAACCACACGGAGATTTATTGGATCATTTTAGGGAATATAAATCAGGGTACGATCCTATTTACTCTCTTCCAAGTTTAAAAGTAAAACTTATAGATGGTAACATATTTGGCATAGTTGAATTTAGATTATTATTACCCAAAACAAGAAATGCAGGTAATGAAATTTTTGCCACTACATTATTTGAAAAATTAGATTTCTATGCACCCCGAACAGCTTATGCAAATGTTAATTATAATCAAAAAGATTATAAGTTTCTATTTCAAGAAAAGATAAATAAAGAGTTTTTAGAAATTAATTCTTTACAAGAAGGTTTAATTTTTGGTGGAGATGAAAGATTTGTTTTCAAATATGAGTCGGATGACAATGTACAATATGATGAAACAGGAATATCAAAGTTTAGATTGCTTGAGACAAAATTTTTGAAAAATAACGAAGTTTTTATAAAACCAGCTATAGATGTTTTACAAGTTCTAAATGTTGTAAACCATTTTTATACAAGCGACACAAAACAAAGATATTTTATTGATTTATTTACCAGTCAAAAAAATAAGATTTTTGAAAGTTATTTTAAAGAATTACCTGAATTCGATGCACTAATGCAAGCGGTAGGTGCAGATCATGGTATGAGTAGAGATGATAGACGATTGTATTATGATATTGTTAACAAAATTTTTGTACCAATATATTACGATGGGGGCTTAAAAATCCTTACCAATGATAAATATATTTCGCCAAATACTTTTTCAGATATTGATTTAAAGTTAAAGGGTAAGAGAAAATTTTTGAATTCAGCCAAAATTGGAGCCCCAAAAAGTTTAAAAAGATTGAAAAATATTGATCTTGAAGATTTCAAAGACACTTTAAAAATTCGAGGTTTAGAACTCACGAGTAATGAATTGAAATTAATTTTAGATTTAATTACTAAAAATCTTAAATCATTATCAAATCTGTCTCAAAACGAGTTATTTGACATCTCAAGTATGAATCAACATCCAATCAAAAATGTTTTAGCTAAAGAAAGAAATATTAAGGCAAAATATTTATTTATTGATCAAGGTAAATATAAAGTTTGTGATCTATTTCTAAAAGAATGTAAATTTATAATTTTAGATGAATTCGATTTACTAAAAGCAATTAATCAAAAATTAATAGATGAAAATGGTTTTCAATTAATATTTTTAGGTAATAAAAGTTATTTTACAAAAAAAAATCTAGAGGACATAAAAGATATAAAAAGTAATCTCTTATCAGAAGACTTCAAAGTTGATCAAATAAATTTAAAAATATTTGGAAATATTGATGTAAAAATAAATGAAAAAGAAAAGAAAATTTATCTTGATAGAAAATCAATTAATTCAAGAGCTCTTTTTTTTGGTAGCGTATTAGATAATTGGCTGATTGAATTTTTAGACTCATCATCAAATAACGAAAATTATGTTTCAAGAAGTGAAAACGGTCTTAGTGGCTGTATCAATATATATGATAGCATTATATTTAACTTAAAGATTAAAACTGAAAATACCAATTGTGAAGATGCAGTCAATTTTGTAAGAGTGAATGGTTCAATTAAAAATTTGGATATACGTAATGCCTTATTTGATGGTCTTGATGCTGATTTCTCAAATATAAATATTGAAAATATAAATGTAAATGGATCAGGTAATGATTGTTCGGATTTTTCTTACGGCAAGTATAATATGATATTTGCTAATTTAAGCTATTGTGGGGATAAAGCAATATCAGTTGGTGAGGATTCTAAATTTTTTTCTGAGAAAGTTAGTTTAAGTAATTCAAAATTTGGTATCGCTACAAAAGACAGTTCAATAGCTGATTTTACAAATGTTGAAATGTTAAATATGTCAACATGCATAACCGCTTATAAGAAAAAAAATGAGTTTAATGGAGGTTATTTGACTATCAATAATTTAAGATGTGATATTTTTGAAAACATTCAAGTAAAAGATGATTATTCAATAATAAAAATAAAGAACCTAAAAAAATCATAGATGTCATTTAGAATTGAGGAAAAATTATTAATTAGTTCAAGTCAAATTTTTAGTTTTAAAAAATGGCTTAATGATCAGGGGTATTCAAAATTATTTGTAGATAGAAAAATTAAAAGTCTATATTTTGATAATATACATAATGGAATGTTTATTGACTCCGAGGAGGGAGTTTCTCCTAGAAAAAAAATAAGAGTAAGATATTATCCTGAAGCTGAAGATAAAAATCTATATTTTGAAATGAAAATATCTAGTCCTGAAGGAAGATATAAAAATAAAGAAATCATTGATCAAAAAAAATTTGGAAATTTAAAAACTATCGGATTTTATGACGAAAATTACAAATCTTGTCATCCAAAGATGTTTGTAGAGTATTTAAGAGAGTATTTTGATGCTAAAGGTTGTAGACTAACCATAGATACTAATATTTTTTATAGCTCTTTTGACGATCCAAATAATAAAGTTTCTGATTTGAAAACTGCTGTTGAAATTAAAGCTCAATTCCATATAAGTTTAGATGATTTGAGAGATCAATTTCCTTTTCAAAGGGTAAGATTCTCAAAATATTGCAGAGGCTTCAATCTCTTGTTTAATAGATAATTATTTTTGTATTTAATATTAAATTAATTGATCAAATGATAAATTTTCATTTTCATTTTAATAAGGACATAGGGTCTAGTCTGGTCTGAAACCAATTTACTCTAAAATCGAGATGTGGGCCAGTTGATCTACCAGTTGAACCAACAGTTCCAATTATATCTCCTTGATTAATTTTATCTCCAACAGATACCATCACATTTTCAAGGTGTGAATAAATAGTTGAAATGCCATGACCATGATCCATAATTATTGTTCCACCAGTATAATAAAGATCATCTTCTGCCATAGTAACATTACCTGATCCAGATGACTTGATCAAAGTTCCTTGTTTAGCAGCAATATCAATTCCATAATGAGGCCATTTTGGTTTACCGTTTAAAATTCTTTGGCTTCCATAGACACCACTAATGATACCTTCAACAGGCATAATAAATTGGTTTTTGAAAAAGGGTAAATCTGAGTTAATTGCTCTCGCTTCACCAATCATATTATTTTCTTGTTTTATTCGTTTATAAACAGACTCTGGAGGTGTAACTTTACTTTCCTCTAAACCATCTATTCTTTGAATATTATATTTTCTTTTAAGAACTTTTTTTATTATTTTATCTTTTTTTCCATCAACAATCTTTGTGATTATTAAATCAAATTTTCTATCTCTATCTATTCCAAAAACAAAATAACCTTCTTTTGATACTTTAACATCTTTTTTACCAATTATAATTTTAGCTGTTGGGTCTGTTAAGCCAACTATGAAATGCCCTTGTAAAAATTTTCCTTTAAACTCAATAGCATTAAGATGAGTGGTAGTAAAAAAAATTATTACAAATAAAAATCTAGATATTATTTTGCAGTCCATCCACCATCAACCAATAAAGAAGTGCCTGTAATCATTGTTGCTGCATCTGAAGCTAGAAATACCACGGCAGACGCTACCTCAGATAATTCAGCAAACCTTCCAAGAGGAATATTATTCAACATGTCTCTTTTAAATTTTTTGTCTTTTAAAAACTTTTTCGTCATAGGAGTGACAACAAATGTTGGGCAAACAGTATTTACTCTAATATTATATTTTGCAAGATCTATAGACATTCCTTTTGTTAAACCCTCTAAACCAAATTTATTCATGTTATAAACACTTCTTATTGGTCCACCTACATGACCCATTTGTGATGACATATTAACAATAGCACCACCTATTTTTTTTCTATTTTTTGATTTTATCATCTTTAATGCACATAAATGTGCAAGATTAAATGTGGCTATCGTATTTATCTTAACCATATGTTCCATATCTTTAGTTTTTACTTGTGTGAAATGCGCTGGTCTATTATTGCCAGCGTTATTGATAAGAATATCTAGTTTAGACTGTTTATTAATAATTTCTTTTATTTCATTATAATTTGTAATGTCACAAACATAAGATTTACACTTAGTTTTAAATTTTTTCATTTTTTTTGAAACGTCACCTAAATCTTTTTTGGTTCTGCTGATTATTATTAAATTTGCTCCTGCCTCTGCTAGAGCTATGGCGCAAGCTCTTCCAATTCCTTTGCCAGCACCAGTGACAACTGCCGTTTTATTTTTTAAGTTATAATTTTTTAAATACATTATAAAAACAATATTTTAATATCTGTGTAAATCAATTCAATAGCAACAATTAATATTGCAATCAAACCTGCCCATGCAATCCATTTATATTTCTTAATCCAATTTGATATTAAAGTTGCTGCAAATGCCATTAATGCAATTGATAGAGCCAAACCAAACACTAATAATCCATAATGATCTCCAGCTGCCCCGGCAACTCCTAATACATTATCTAAACTCATTGTAAAATCTGCTAATAGAATTGTCCAAATCGCCTTAAAAAAACTTGAATTATTAACTTTTATATTATTATGATGCTCTGAACCTTTAATAACATCTACATATAATTTGTAGACAATATAAAGAAGAAGCAAACCTCCAAAAAGTCTTAATCCAGTTATTTGAAGTAAATATGCAGTCAGTAAAGTCAAAATAACTCTTAAAATAACCGCACCACCGATACCAAAAATAATAATTTTTCTTCTTTGTTCTAAGGGAAATTTTGATGCAACCATGCCAATTATTATTGCATTGTCTCCTGCAAGGACTAAATCGATTAAAATAATTTGAGTTAATATAGCGAATTGTTCTGGTGTAAATAATTCAGCAAACATCAACGGGTGAGTATCATATTTGCACCTTTTTCCGCAATCATTATTGTAGGTGCATTAGTATTACCTGATGTAATGTTTGGCATTATAGAAGCATCTATTACTCTTAAATTTTCAATTCCTTTTACTTTTAGTTTTTCATCAACGACAGCCATATCATCTTGACCCATTTTACATGTGCCAACTGGATGAAAAATTGTTTGCGCAAAATCTGAACCTGCTTTTACAAGTTCCTCATCATCATTAATGTCAATACCTGGTCTATATTCCTTAGGTTTATATTTTTTAAATGTTTCAGACTCCATGATAATTTTTCTTGTAAGTTTTAATCCTCTAGCCGCAACCATTCGATCATGATCAGTTGAAAGATAATTCATTTTTATTTTTGCATATGTTCTGGAATCTTTATCTACGATACTCACATGACCTCTACTTGTAGGCCTAATATTTGAAACAGTAGGTGTGAAAGCATGAAAATCATGATTTTTTGTTGCTCCTAAAGTGTCCATGCTCATTGGTTGAACGTGCCATTGTAGATCAGGTAATTCTAAGGAAGGATCACTTTTAGCAAACATACACATTTGGCTTGCTCCCATAGTCATCGGTCCACTTCGATTAAAAACATATTCTAGACCAATCATTAATTTTCCAAAAAGACTGTTAATTTTTTTATTAAGAGATTTAAGTCCTTGAATTTTATATATAGGTCTAAACATCAAGTGATCCTGTAAATTTTCACCGACACCTTTTAATTCTTGCACAACATCTATACCTAAATCTTTTAATTTTTGAGAATTTCCTATCCCTGAAGTTTGCAATATCTGAGGTGAACCTATTGAGCCTGATGATAAAATTATTTCTTTATTACAAGTCAGTTTTTTAAGCTCATCACCTAGCCAGTATTCAATTCCTATTGCAGTTTTGCCTTTGAAATTAATCTTTTTTACATGGGCATTAGTTATGGTTTTTAAATTTTGTCTATTTTTTATTGGGTTTAAATATCCAACTGCAGTACTACATCTAAAACCATCCTTTTCGGTAACTTGAAAATAACCACATCCATGATTGTTGCCTGTGTTAAAATCTTTTGTTTTGGGGATACCAAATTCTTCGGCAGCATTTTGGAATTCATTCAATAATGGTAACTGAATTCTTTGATCTGAAACTGAGAGAGGCCCTCCAACACCATGAAATTCATCTTTTCCTCTCTCTTGGTTTTCTGCTTTTATAAAATATGGCAGAACATCATCCCAACCCCAACCAGTATTTCCTAATTGTCGCCAAACATCATAATCCCTACTTTGTCCTCTGATATAAAGTAGTCCGTTGATGGAAGAGCTACCGCCTAAAGTTTTGCCTCTTGGATAACGAATTGACCTGTTGTTCATTGTGGCATCAGGTTCAGTTTTATAACACCAATCTACAGAGGGATTGTGCATTGTTTTGAAATATCCAACTGGAATATGTATCCATGGATAATTATCTTTTCCACCAGCCTCAATTAATAAGACTTTATTACCTGGATTTTCAGATAGTCTGTTTGCAAGAACACATCCTGCAGATCCTGCCCCTATAATTATAAAATCAAAATTTTCCATCTCAAGTTGAATAGTTTTTTTTATTATTGTAATTAAATCATCTTTACACTCATATTAATCAATTGTCACTTGTGTAGGATTTGTTTTTCTGATTGAATTAACTAGTTAAATTTAACAAATAAGAGGAATAATAATGAAAAAAATCATTTCAATGTTATTTGCAACTATTTTAGTACTTGGTTTTACATCAAGTGCAAATGCTGCAAAAACATTAAAGTGTCAAACTGTTCTTAACACTAAAGCTGATGAAGTTAAAATGTTAAAGGACTTTACTGACACAGTAACTGAGTTAACGAGTGGATCGTTAAAATTTGAAATATTACCAGCTGGTGCAGTTGTGGGAGTTAAAGAAACTCTAGATGCTGTTGATAAAGGTTTGATTGATTGTGGTTTTGCATGGACTCACTATTGGTCAGGTGATCACCCTGCTGCTATGTTATTTGGTTCGCCAGTAGCTGGTGGTGGAGTAGGTATCGACAACATCGCATTCTTATCATGGTTTCAGTATGGTGGTGGTAAAGAATTATACGATCAGCTTTGGAAAGAAATGGGAAGAGATATTAAAGGATTTATGATTCAACCAGTTGGTCCAGAAGCTTTAGGTTGGTTTCCAAAACCAATTAAAGATATGGCTGACTTTAGAAAATATAAGTTCAGAACTCCTCCAGGAATTCCAGGACAAACTTACAAAGACATTGGTATAGCATCTGTTGCGATGGGTGGTGGAGATATTCTTCCAGCTCTTGAGGCAGGAACTATCGATGCTGCTGAGTGGTGTTGTCCAAAACCAGACTTAACATTTGGTTTCCAAAAAGTATTAAAGCACTATTATTTACAAGGTTTACACCAAGTAGTAGTAAACGCTGACTTTTATATTACTGGAAAAACATACAATGCTATGAGCGCTCATGAGAAAAAGTCACTTGAGGTAGCTGCTAATGCTTCATTAGCAAAATCTTTAAGTTACAGAATCTATGAAAACGGCAAAGCTTTAAGAGAGCTAACTACTAAACATGGAGTAATTCTAGAAGACACACCTTCAGATTATTTCACAGAATATATGGCTGCAGCAAAAGCATCTTTAAATAAGAATGCTAAAAATAATAAATTTTTTAACGAAGTTTATACTTCAATGAAAAATTTTGCTGATGTTGCTGTTCCTTTCTGGAGTGGTGCTCAAATGTCTAATGCAAAGCTAGGAATGGCTCACGCGGCGACATTAAAGTAATCAGTAATTAATCTTTATTTTTTAGAGCGGACTTTAAAAGTTCGCTCTAATTTTTTTAACTAAAATTTTATGGCAGACGAACCTGGTAAACTAGATATCTCTGATGAAATGATTGCCGAGAGGCGGGGTGGAACAGGTAAAATGCCTAACGATATGCCATCATGGATGGCTAAATCTATTGTTAATATTGATAGATTCAGTAAGTGGATCGGTAGTATTGTTTGTTGGATATTGATGCCTTTAATTTTTGCAATGACCTATGAAGTTCTTGCAAGAAAATTATTTTTAGCACCAACAATTTGGGCTTATGACATTAGCCGTTTTCTTTATGGTGCATTATTTATGCTTGGTGCAGGATATGCTCTTTCTAGGGGAGTCCATATAAGAGCAGATTTTTTATACAGAAATTTTAAAACTAAGACACAAGGTCTTATTGATTTCTGGTTATATCTTTTATTTTATTTTCCAGGATTGATTGTTTTTCTTTATATGACCATAGGTTTTGTTGAAGAGTCAATTAGAAGAGGCGAACGAGGGATGGATACTACTTGGATGCCTTATATGTGGCCTATTAAAACGTGTTTGTTAATTGGAATTATTTTTTTATTAATTCAAGGTTTTTCAGAATTACTAAAAAGTTATTGGGCAGCTAAAAAAGGTGAGTGGCCAGGAGAGAAAAAATGATAGCAGAATTCATTGATCCGGCTATTTTAGGTTTCATTTTAGTTGGTGTGATGCTATTTGCAATATTTATAGGGTTTCCCATTTCGTTCACTTTAATATTTCTAGGATTTGTATTTGGTTATCTCGGGTTTGGAAAATTAGTTTTTTATTTAATGACCCTTCAATTTTCAATGGTCATGACCGAACAAACTCTTGCCGCCGTTCCGCTCTTTGTTTTTATGGGTATTATGATGGAACAAGCCGGATTGATGGAAAGGTTGTTTTCAGCATTTCAAATGATGCTAGCAAAAGTTAAGGGGTCTTTATATTACGCAGTTTTATTTGTTTCAGTTATATTTGCTGCGGCAACAGGAATTGTTGGCGCATCGGTTACAATTTTGGGAATTATGGCTGCCAAGTCAATGAATAGATCTGGTTATGACGTAAAACTTGCTGCTGGCACTATTACTGCCGGAGGTACTTTAGGAATTTTAATTCCACCAAGCATTATGCTTGTTGTAATGGGACCTATTATGGAAATTCCAGTTATAGATTTATTTGCAGCTGCAATTTTACCAGGAATTCTTCTTGCAAGTTTGTATGCAGCTTACACAACAATCAGATGTATGATTAATCCAAAACTTGGACCTGTATTATCTGATGATATGAGGGCTGCAAGCATGAAAGAAGTATGGATAGAATTTTTTTTAGGTTTAGTTCCTCCAGCTGCTTTAGTATTTGCTGCATTAGGTAGTATTTTATTTGGATTTGCAACTCCAACAGAAGCAGCAGGTTGTGGAGCTATGGGTGCTTTATTACTTTCATTAGCTTATAAAAAATTAACTCTTTCAAAACTTCAAGAAGCATTGGTGAAAACATTAGAGATCACAGCTTTAATAATGGTGTTAGTTGCAGCATCAAATTTTTTTGGTGCGGTTTTTGCGAGACTAGGAACTCCAACTCTTTTAACTGAGTTTTTATTAGGTTTAGAAATGAACAAGTATTTAATTCTAGCAATGATAATGGTGATGATCTTTTTATTGGGTTGGCCACTAGAATGGGTACCGATTGTAATGATTATTATTCCAATAATTTTACCATTGGTAGAGGCATTAGGATTTAATTTAACTTGGTTTGCAATTTTAGTTGCCGTTAATTTACAAACCGCCTGGCTTTCACCTCCAGTAGCACTCTCAGCTTATTTTTTAAAAGGAGTTGTTCCTGAATGGGATTTAAAAGATATTTATTATGGAATGATGCAGTTTATGGTCCTACAAGTAATAGGATTAGTTTTGATCATTTTATTTCCTAAAATTGCACTTTGGCTACCAACTCTCTTATATGGACAGTAGAATATTAAAGTTTTATATTGTCTAAGTGAGTCAGCAAAAAACAAAAAAAACTCTCATTAATTGGGATTTAGTAACAGTTAACCCTAACAATAAAACTTGGGATTGGAAGGATTTGTTTTGTTTTTGGGGGGTTAATATTCAAAGTGTTATTGGATTTTCATTAATTGCATCTCTGTACTTAATTTATAATCTGAATACTGCTGTAGTTCTTTTTGGAACAATTTTAGGAACCTTCTTTGTTTATATATTTTGTAACTTAATTGGAAAACCATCCCAGAAATTTGGATTACCATTTGTTGTCTTATTAAGATCGTCATTAGGATTTAGAGGCGCTCAATTTTTTGGGTTGTTGAGAAGTATTGTTGGAATATTTATGTTTGGTATCCAAACATACTTTTTATCAAAAGCGATTGGTTTCTTAATTAGGGTTTTAATGTACTCAATTGATAATTCTATTTTACAAAAAGAAATTTTATTAGTTTTTTTTATGGGATTAAACATTATTGATTGGGCTGCTATATTGATTTCGATTATACTGCAAACTTACTTATTTAGTGTTGGCATGAATTATAACAAAAAATTAATCAAGTTTTCTGCATTAACTATATATGCTGCAATGATAATGTTTTTCTTTATTGTTTTATTATCTGATGTAAAACTGACTGCTCAATCTTTCATAGATGTTTTAGATTTTCAAAATATCTTTAATCCAAATAATGTTGGTCCAATAATTACAGTTGCAGGGACTACATTTACCTTTTTTTCTATTATAATTTTATCATTTGGAGATTTTTCTAGATACGTTAAAAATGAACAAGAGCTAAGAAAAGGTAATTTAAGTTTAATTTTAAATCTAATAATTTTTTCATTTTTTGCATTATTTATAGTTACAGGTGCTGATGCATTTCAGAATTTAAATAAGCAAAATGTAGAAATGATCTTAACTAACCCGACAGATATAATTGGAAAATTAGACAATATTCTTTTGGTTTCTTTAGCCTTAATTTTTATTATTATTGCTTCTGCATCAACAAATTTGATAGCAAACTTTGTTCCTTCTCAATATACTTTAATTAATTTTGACCCTTCATCTTTTTCTTTAAAAAGCGCTAGTTACGTTATTGCTATCTTTGGATTTATCATAGGAGTTTTTTGGTTAACTTTCTTAAGCCAGGTTGGGGTCTTATCTTATATAGATACAATCGGTGCTTTTTTTGGTCCTCTATTTGGATTAATGATTGCTGATTTTTACATGATTAAAAAAGGAAAATTAGAAAATAAAGATATATATTCACTTGAATCTAGTGGTACTTATTATTATTCGGGAGGATGGCACCTTAAAGGAGTTTATTCTTTAATATTAGGATTTATTTTTTCTGCTTCAACAATTTGGAACACCAATTTTATGTTTTTACAATCTTACTCTTGGATTATCGGTGCTTTTGTTGCAGCTTTTGTTTATTACCTCTTAGCTAGAGAGTAGTTTTATGAATAAAATTTCTTTTGATTTTAAAGGCAGAACTGCAATTGTTACTGGCGGTGCACAAGGTTTTGGTTTAGACATCACAAAAAGATTAATAAGGTCAGGTGCGAATGTAATTATTTGGGATAATGATCAGAAAATGGTCGAAAAAGCTATTGAAGATATTAAAAGTCTCAATTTAAGTTTTAATATTGTTGATATTTCAAATTACTCAAAAGTTGAAGAATATGTGCAAGAAATCACTAAGCAAAAAAATATTGATATATTAATTAATAATGCTGGTATTACTGGTCCAACATCAACTTTATGGGAATATGATATTGAGATGTGGAAAAAAGTTGTAGATATAAATTTAATGGGCACCTTTAATTGTTGTCGGACAATTATACCTAACATGATTAAAAATAATTATGGCAGGATAGTAAATGTAGCATCAGTAGCAGGTAAAGATGGCAATGCAAACGCCAGTGCTTATAGCGTTGGAAAAGCCGGAGCAATTGGGCTAACAAAATCATTAGGTAAAGAGCTTGCGGACAAGAATATAGCAGTAAATGCTGTAACTCCCGCAGGTGCTAAAACTAGAATTTTGGACCAAATGACCAAAGAACACGTCCAAAGAATGTTATCAAAAGTACCAAGAGGACGATTTCTTGAGGTTGAGGAGTTTACCTCTTTAGTCTGCTGGTTATCTTCTGAGGAAAATACATTCTCAACCGCTGCAGTTTTTGATATCAGTGGGGGTCGTTCGACCTATTAACTTCTTGGTTTTATCTCTATTGTCTTAGTTTGATTTAACTTAGCCCTTCCAAATTTTACATCTTTTGACATCACTGGAGCAAAAATCATTATTGACCAGTAAATTAATAAAATAAAAATGGAAATTGTCTTCATAATTAATATATACGAATAGAAATTGATTTTTGATTGTTTAAATTTTGTCAAAATAATGTATTAACAATTTTTTTTAAAAATTTATGAAAATAATTTTAAATCTTTTAATTAGTCTTCTTTTGTTTACCAAGATAGGTATAGCTGGTGAAATAAAAGTATTTGAATTTACCGAATCTGAACTTTCACAGCTTGAGGTCAGAAAGGTAAGAGGTGCAGACAACAGGACAAATTATTCGATTGGATCTAACGAAAATGGCAATTTTTTAAAATCAGTTGCTGATAATGCTGCCTCTGGTTTAGGAAAAGAGGTGAAAATTGACCTTAATAAGACACCTTTTATTAATATTACATGGAAAGTTGAAAAAGATTTATCTGGGATAAAAGAAAATACAAAAAAAGGACATGATTTTGCAGCTAGAGTATTTGCAGTAAAAAAGACTGGTGCAACACCACTTTCTAATAGAGCAATAAATTATGTCTTTTCAAGTAACAACGAAATTGGATTTAGTTCACCAAGCCCTTATACCAAAAAATCCATAGATAATGTTTTATCTACAACCAAAAATAATCTTAATCAGTGGGTTACTGTTAAAGCAAATGTCAAAGAAGATTTTAAAAAATTCCATGATTTAGATGTTAATGAATTAGATGGGTTAGCTATCATGTCTGATACTGATAATTCTAAAATGAAGGCTATAGCATATTTTCAAAATATTTACTTTTCAACAGATTGATTACATTTTAAGATATTTTTTTAAAATTGTACTAAATAAGGAGAGTGCAACTGCAACAATTACATCTTCTAAAGGGGTTGCCTGAGGGTATCCAAAGTTCCAAGCTACAACCATCACTAACCATATTGTAAAAATATTCATAACAAAAACTATATCTTAGTTTATATAAAATAATTATTTTTTTGGTATAAGTTAATTATGCATGAAAACTTTTTTCACAAGTTGAAGGTTTATTATGAAGATACAGACTCTGGTGGAGTGGTTTATTATGCTAATTATTTAAAGTATTTAGAAAGAGCAAGAACAGAGGCTTTATTTTCAGTAGGTTTTAGTAACAAGAAAGTCCAAGAACAATTTGGTGCATTAATTATCGTCAAGTCTTGTAAAATTGAATATAAAAAATCAGCTTTTTTAGAGGATGAATTAACGATTAGATCTTTTGTTAAATCTATAACTAAAACATCTTTTTTTATGAACCAAATTATTACAAAAGGTAAAGAAATAATAGTTGAAGCACAAGTTCATTTGGTTTTTGTAAACAAAGATGGCAAACCAGTTAAAATTCCAGATGATATATACTCAAAATTTAAACCTTACTTTTGTGACACAATCAAAGCATAGAAAATTTTTTTGCTTTTTTAAACAAATTATTAATCATTAAAGGTGTTATAACTTTTGTATTAACATTTCTAGGACTTGGATGATAACAAGC
Organism: uncultured Pelagibacteraceae bacterium; assembly: GCA_902524865.1. Lineage (GTDB taxonomy): Bacteria > Pseudomonadota > Alphaproteobacteria > Pelagibacterales > Pelagibacteraceae > Pelagibacter. The sequence continues at coordinate 16,619 of CABZEV010000011.1, forward strand.
GATTAATATTCTATTATCAGGTAGTAAATATTTTCTTCCGTGCTTAAATTCAAACTTTTTATTTAGATTAAATTTTTTTTTGTAAATTTTAAGACAATTATCAAAAGCTACCTTACCTAACGCAACAATTACTTTAAGTTTTTTTAATTGTTCTAATTCACTAATAAAATAATTTGAGCATTTGATTAATTCATCATTTTTAGGTTTGTCTCCAGGAGGCACACATTTTAATATATTTGTTATGTAGGTAGATTTAAGTTTTAATCCATCACTTTTTTTTTCAGAGAAATTTTGATTTGATATATTTACCTTATGGAGACTTTTAAATAAAAAATCACCTGATTTATCTCCAGTAAAAGCTCTTCCTGTTCTAGTTCCTCCATGGGCAGCAGGTGCTAAACCTATAATCATTAATTTTGCATTAATGTCACCAAAACCAGTTACAGGTTTTCCCCAATACTTCTCATTTTTGTTTTGTTCTCGTTTTTCTAATGAAATTTTTTTTATGAAATTTGATAAGCGTGGACATTTTCTACATTTAATTATTGTATTATTTAATTTTTTAAATTTAATATTCATAAATGAAATTAATAAAAATTTTATTTATCATTTTTATATCTTTAACTATAACGATTAAAGCTGAATCAAATAAGAATTTAATCAGCGAACTTAAAAATGGTGGTAAACTTATATTTATCAGACATGCACTCGCGCCTGGAGGGGGTGATCCAGAAAATTTTAATATTTTAAATTGTGATACGCAAAGAAATTTGGATGAAGTTGGAAGAGAACAAGCAAAAAAAATTGGTAATTTTTTTAATAAAGAGAAAATTTCAATTAAAGAGGTGATTTCAAGCGAGTGGTGTCGTTGCAAAGAAACTGCCTCAATTGCTTTCTCTGAATATAAAACAGAAAAATTTCTCAATTCTTTTTTTAGTGAAAAATTTAAAAAAAATAAGAATTTACAAATTAAAAATCTAAGATCTTATATAGATAAATGGGACAAAAAGAAAAATTTGATTTTTGTTACACATTATGTTGTCATTCTTGAAATTTTAGACTATGCACCGTCGTCTGGTGAAATTGTAATCTCAGATGCGAATTTTAAATTGATTGGAAGTATATCTAATATAAATTAGCATTTTATGATCAAATTTTTAATGAAAACATTTCAAACTTTTCCATCAGAGAAAAATTTTGAAAATTGGGAGGTTTTTAATCACGATATTTATTTAAAAAATACTGGAACAAAACAGAAAGAGATTAGAAAAGCCACTTGCATGGCACGATATAATATTGAAAAAGATAAAAAGTTTTCGTGGATGGAGAATTATTTTTTAAAAGATTTAGATCCCAAAACGCTTAAAGGTAAAACTTTACTAGACTTAGGTTGTTTTACTGGTGGAAGATTATCAGCTTGGTATGAAAATTATGAATTGGAAAAAGCTTATGGAATAGATATTAACCCAATCTTTAAAGTAGCAGCTGATGAGTTCGCATCAGAAAAAAAAATTAACGCTGATTTTAAAATTGGTATTGGAGAAAAATTACCTTATCAAGATAATATGTTTGATTTTGTTGTAAGCACAGACACTTTTGAACATGTTCAAAATTTAAAAATCACAATGGATGAATGTTATAGAGTTTTGAAACCTGGTGGAAGTTTATTAGCTGTTTTTCCACAATTTCTTCAACCATTCGAGTCTCATTTAAATTTTGTCACAAACCTTCCATGTATTCATTGGGTTTTTAATTCTGATAAAGTTTCAAAAAATTATTATGAAATTTTAAAAGAACGAGGAGACTCTGCAAAGTGGTACAATGGAGAAAAATTTAGCTTAGAAGAATGGGAGAAGCTTCCAACTTTGAATGGAACTTCAATAAGAAAATTTGAAAAAATATTGGAGAAAAATAATTGGTCAAATGTGAAATGGATAAAAAGACCAATATTAACAGATGGAAGAAAATCTAAAAAAATATTTTTTAAAATATTAAGTTATTTATTTTATCCACTTGTTTTTATTAAATACTTGGATGAGTTATTTATGGGTAGAATTTGTGTTATCTGTAAAAAATAAAATTAATTGATTTTATGTCATCAAAAAGAGCAATGAAGCAAGCACAAAAACAAGCTTATGCTAGACATAGGAGTAATATTACTCAAAGTCGATTCAATCAAAAAAAAAGGAACTTTACAAAAAAAAATAAAAAAACTTAACTTTCACTATCGAATTTTTCTATTTTTTTACATGTAGAAATTTTAGAAATTCCTTCCTCATCATTTAAAACAGTTTTCATATAAACTTCTTGTTTGCCCTTTTCAAAAAGTATTTGAGTATAAAATTGCGGGTATCCATGTTTGTGAGTTAAAATTTTTCCATTTTCCTCATAAATATTTCTTACATATGAATTAGATTTTTTTACACTTAGATCTGTTAATCTGTATTTTTGATAAGTTTTTTCTTTGTACACATAATTTCTGACCATAATAAATTCATTTAAATTAAGTATGTATTCATTCTTTAAAAACTCATCTTGTTTGTCGTCACAAGAACTCATTACTATGATCTCAGATTTTAAACTTTGGATGGGTAAAATGAGTAATAAAAAAAAAATAAAATATTTAACTTTTTTCATGTTTGTCAGCTAAGAATAAACTTATTAAAAATATAGCTGTCCAGCCTAGTCCCAAAAGACCTTTGTAAACATTGGTGTCTGCACTCCATATTTTAAGAAACAAAGCTCCAAAAATAAGGCCAATTATGTAAACTATTAATACAATTGTAGTTCTACTCATTTTTTAAACTTTTTTTAAAAAGAGAAATACCATTTTCAATTTTATATGTATAGGACTCTTCAAAACTTTCTAATTGCCATCCAGACAATCTAGCTTTAATTAATTTAAGGTTATCTATTTTCCATTGATCTGAAGTATCTTCTTGTCTCCAAATTTTTTTTTCCACATTATTCCTGCCGCAACCATAACAATATCCAGTTTTAGGATCAGTTCTACAAATACTTATACAAGGTGAAACAATCATAATAATCATTATAGAGGAAAAATTATAAATTTTACAACAAATGTCGTTGGACAAATAGTTTCAATAATATATAAAACTCCAAGATCTGTGGGGCGATGGCGGAATTGGTAGACGCGTCGGTCTTAGGAACCGATAGAGCAATCTGTGAAGGTTCGAGTCCTTTTCGCCCTACCATCAAAAAATTATGAAAGTAACAATAGAAAGTAAAAAAGGTTTAAACAAAAATCTAAAAGTATTCATAGATAAAAAAACTATGAATACTCATATGGATCAAAGGTATGACGAAATTAAAGGAACTATAAACCTTAAAGGTTTTAGGCCTGGAAAAGTACCAAAGGAAATTTTAAAAAGACAATTTGGAAAAGCAGTTTTTGGTGAAGTTTTAGATAAGGTTATAAAAGACTCTTCTACTAAAGCATTACAAGAAAACAATATCAAACCCGCAGGTCAACCTAAGCTAGATCTTAAAACTTATGGAGAAGATAAAGATCTTGAATACATTATTTCTGTAACAGAGCTTCCAAAGGTTGAGGTAAAACCAATAGAGAATATAAAGTTTGATGAGTATTCAATAAAAATAGATGAAACTGAGGCAGATAAAAGAATAAAGGAAATAGCAAAGAATCAATCAAACTTTAAAGAGGCTCCAAAAGATACAATTGCAAAAGAAGGTGATCTAGTAGCTTTTGATTATAATGCTACTATTGATGATAAGCCATTTAAAGGTGGTGAAGGTAAAAATACACAATTAACGTTGGGTAAAGATTTATTTTTAAAAGGTTTTGATAAACAACTAATTGGTGTCAAAGTTGGTGATGAAAAGATTGTTGAAGCTACTTTGCCTGAAAACTTTCCTGAAAAAGAATTGTCAAATAAAAAAGCAAAATTTAAATGCAAAATAACTATATTAAAAAATCCTGAACCTGTAAAAATCGATGATGAATTTGCAAAAAATTTTGGTGCAAAAGACTTGAAAGACTTTAAATCTTTAATTTCAAAACAAATAAATGATGAATATAAAAATTCTCTTGAGCGTTTTTCAAAAAATCAAATTTTAAAAGAGATAGAAAAATTTAAGATTACAGAAATTCCTGACAATCTGATTGATGAAGAAGTAAAGATTCTTTCTCAAGGAATGTCTGAAGAAGATGCAAAAAAAAGTAGGAAAAATTTTGAAGAAATAGCGAAAAAAAGAATTAAAGTTGGATTAGTTTTAAATGAATTTGGTGAACAAAATCAAATCAAGGTAACAGAACAGGAACTACAAGCTGAAGTTCAAAAACAAATTAGGATGATGCCAGGTCAAGAGAAAATGGTCATGGATTTTTATCAAAAAAATCCTTCAGCATTATCTAGTTTGAGAGGCACAGTCTACGAAGAAAAAATTTTAAAATTAATTAAAGAGAAAGCAAAACCAAACAAGAAAGAAGTTTCAAAAGAAGAAGCAGAAAAAATTTTAAAACAATCTCAAATGCACGAATATAGTCATTCTAATGAAGGCAAAGAAAAAACTGAAAAGAAGGTTGAGGCTAAAAAAACTTCAACGAACAAAACTAAAACAAAAACGTCAAAAACAAAGTCGCCTGACAAAAAAACAAAAAAAGTTAGCAAAAAGTAATCTCAAGTTGTATAAGTAAATCGAATCAACTTATGACAAATAAAATATCAGAACATATGAGCACGTTAGTACCTATGGTTGTTGAACAATCAAGTAAGGGAGAAAGAGCTTATGATATTTATTCTAGACTTTTAAAAGAGAGAATAATTTTTCTAACAGGTCAAATTAACGATAATCTTGCATCTCTAGTTACTGCCCAACTTTTATTTTTGGAGGCAGAAGATCCTAAGAAAGAAATTTATTTATATATAAATAGTCCTGGGGGGTTAGTAACTGCGGGTCTTGGTATTTACGATACAATGCAATATGTAAAGCCAGATATTTCAACATTATGTATCGGTCAAGCAGCATCAATGGGATCATTTTTACTTTCAGCTGGAAAAAAAGGTAAAAGATTTTCGTTACCAAATTCTAGAATAATGGTTCATCAACCATCTGCTGGTTTTCAAGGACAAGCAACTGATATTGAGATTCATGCTAATGAAGTTTTATCTTTAAAAAAAAGATTAAATGAAATTTATTCAAAACATACAGGTAAATCAGTTGAGGAAATCAAATCTGCTCTAGAAAGAGATAACTTCATGACTGCTGATGCTGCCAAGTCATTTGGTTTGATAGATGAAGTGGTAGAAAAAAGATCTTAATACACAAGATATTGACATCAAATTATTAGAAACTTGATTAACATAAGTCTCTTATAATAGAATAGTTAAATTGATTCGTTATAAAAATTATGAATACGAATAACAAAAATATTTTATATTGTTCTTTCTGCGGAAAGAGTCAACACGAAGTTAGAAAACTTATCGCAGGCCCAACTGTTTTTATCTGCGATGAATGTGTTGAACTCTGTATGGATATCATCAAGGAAGAGAGTAAAGACACATTTGTAAAACATCAAGATGGGTTACCTTCACCAAAAGAGATTTGTTCAGTTTTAGATGATTATGTAATTGGACAATCACATGCTAAAAAAGTTTTATCTGTAGCAGTTCATAATCATTACAAAAGACTTAACTATGAAAATAAGACAAGTAAAAACGTAGAACTTGCTAAATCAAATATTCTATTAGTTGGACCAACCGGATGTGGAAAAACTTTATTAGCTCAAACACTTGCCAGAATTTTAGACGTCCCATTTACAATGGCTGATGCAACCACTTTAACCGAAGCAGGATATGTTGGTGAAGATGTTGAAAATATTATTCTAAAGTTATTACAAGCTGCAGACTATAATGTTGAAAAAGCACAACGTGGAATCGTTTATATAGATGAGGTTGATAAAATTAGCAGAAAATCTGAGAACCCATCTATAACTAGAGATGTATCAGGTGAAGGTGTACAACAAGCGCTTTTAAAAATTATGGAAGGAACAATAGCAAGTGTTCCACCACAAGGTGGAAGAAAACATCCTCAGCAAGAATTTTTACAAGTTGATACAACAAATATTTTATTTATTTGCGGTGGTGCTTTTGCAGGATTAGATAAAATTATATCTCAAAGAGACAAGGGAACCTCAATTGGTTTTGGTGCCGATGTAAAAAATACACAAGATAAAAAGACTGGTGAATGGATGAAAGGTTTGGAGCCAGAGGATTTATTGAGGTATGGACTTATACCAGAGTTTATTGGTAGATTACCAATGATTGCTACTCTAGATGATTTAGACGAAAAATCTTTAATAAAAATATTACAAGAGCCAAAAAATTCTTTAACAAAACAGTATCAAGAATTGTTTAAACTTGATGGTGCAAAACTAAGTTTTAAAGAAAGTGCACTAAAAGAAATTGCCCTTAAAGCAATTAGAAAAAAAACAGGAGCAAGGGGTTTAAGATCAATTTTGGAAAATATTTTACTAAAGACGATGTATGATTTACCGAGTCAAGACAATATTAAAGAAGTCATAGTTGATGCTGCATCTGTAAAAGGTCAATCACAACCAATAATAGTTCACGTAGAATCGGACGATAAATCAAAGCCTAGCAAGACCTCAGCGGCGTAATATCCTTAATAAACAGGAAAAAAGTTATTGCAATATAATTTATAATATCCATATACTTAATTATGGAAGTTAAAATTTCATTACCCTTATTACCGCTAAGAGACATAGTGGTATTTCCAAGTATGGTGATCCCTTTATTCGTAGGGAGAGATAAATCTATTTCTGCTCTAAGTGAAGTAATGAAAAAAGATAAAAAGATCATTTTAGTAACTCAAAAGAACTCAGAAATAGATGACCCAAAAAAGACAGATATTTTTATGTATGGTTGTGAAGGTAGTATTCTTCAACTTTTAAAATTACCAGATGGAACTGTCAAAGTTTTAATAGAGGGAATAAAAAGAGTTAAGATTTTAGATTTTAAAGACAATGAAAAATTCATTACTTGTGAATTTACTCAGTACAAAGACATTATTACTAAAGATGAAGATCTTTATCCGCTAGCAGCAACGGCCTTGAGAAGATTAGAAAAGTTAACATCAATTAATAAAAAAATTTCTAATGAAACTCTTAATTCTATCAAACAATTAAAAGACCCTTCGCAGATTGCTGATAATATTGCATCTCATATAACTGCAACTATCTCAGAAAAACAACAAATTTTCGAGACCATAGATGTTAAGAAAAGATTAAATGCAATAATTAAAATAATGGAGAACGAAACAAGCATAATTGGTGTTGAAAAAAGAATACGCGGTAGAGTTAAGACACAAATGGAGAAAACCCAAAGAGAGTATTATTTAAATGAACAATTAAAAGCTATCCAAAAAGAATTAGGTGAGATTGAAGATGGAAAAGATGAAAGTACCAGCCTTAATAAAGCAATAATTAAAGCGAGAATGCCAAAAGATGTTGAGAAAAAGTGTTTGCAAGAATTAAAAAAATTAAAAAATATGAGTCCAATGTCAGCTGAGGCAACAGTTGTAAGAAATTATTTAGATTGGATGACAGAACTTCCATGGTATAAAAAAAGTGAGGTTGATATAGATTTAAAAAAAGCCTCAAATGTTCTAGATAAAGACCATTTTGGATTGGAAAAGATAAAAGAAAGAATAATTGAATTCTTGGCTGTTCAAAAAAGAATGGAAAAAATCAAGGGACCTATATTATGTTTAGTTGGCCCTCCAGGTGTAGGAAAAACATCTCTGGGCAAGTCTATTGCAAAAGCTACCAACAGAGAATTTGTGAGGATGTCAGTTGGTGGAATGAGAGATGAAGCAGAAATACGAGGTCACAGAAGAACTTATATTGGATCTTTGCCCGGCAAAATTATTCAAATGATGAAAAAAGCTGGTACAAAAAATCCTTTAATTTTATTAGATGAAATTGATAAAATTGGTAATGATTATCGAGGCGATCCATCATCAGCATTATTAGAAGCATTGGATCCTGAGCAGAACACTACTTTTAATGATCATTACCTTGAAGTTGATTATGATTTATCCGACGTAATGTTTGTTACAACGGCTAATACTTTAAATATTCTGCCACCTTTACTAGACAGAATGGAAGTGATTAGATTAGCTGGCTATACCGAAGATGAAAAAATAAACATTGCTAACAAATTTCTTCTTCCAAAACAAATTAAAGACAATGGCGTTAAAGAAAATGAGATGAAAATTGGTGATGATATAATTAAGGAAATTATTAGGAGATACACAAGAGAGTCTGGAGTAAGAAATCTTGAAAGAGAGATATCAAAAGTTGCACGAAAAGTAGTGAAAAAGGTTGTTGCTGGTGAGGAGAAAGAGGTAAAAGTTGATACGAAAAATTTATCTGACTTTCTCGGTATTCCAAAACATAAGTTTGGCGAATTAGAAAATAATGATAAGATTGGAATTGTGACTGGTTTAGCTTGGACAGAGTATGGTGGAGAAATATTAAAGATTGAAACTGTTACTATGCCGGGCAAAGGTAGAATGCAGATCACAGGTAAGTTAGGTGACGTTATGCAAGAGTCAGTTAAAGCCGCAAAATCATTTGTTAGATCTAAATGTTTAGAATATGGAATTATTCCACCGCTATTTGAAAAGAAAGATTTTCACATACATGTTCCTGAAGGAGCAACTCCTAAAGATGGACCTTCAGCAGGTATAGCAATGGTCACTTCTATTGTTTCATCTATTACCAATATTCCAGTAAGAAAGGACGTTGCTATGACTGGTGAGGTCACGTTAACAGGTCAGGTTTTACAAATTGGTGGATTAAAAGAAAAACTATTAGCTGCTCATAGAGCTGGTATCAAACAAGTGCTTATACCAAAGGAGAACGAAAAAGATCTTGTAGATATGCCAAAAAAAATAATTGATGATATCAAGATTACACCTGTAGATAATGCTGATGATGTTTTGAAAATTGCTTTAACTAAGGAACTTAAGAAAACAGAGTGGGTTGAAGTTGATATTTCTAAAAAAGATGATAAATCCCAAGCAAGTATTCAATAAGAAATATTAATATGGAATTATTTATAATTTTATCCTGTGTTGTTTTTATAATCTTTTATCTAACGCGACCTATTTCTAAAAAAGAGGAAGATAATTTTAACTCCAAAAATAATTGGAGAGGTGGATTCTAAAAAATTATCTTTTATTTATAACAACTAATTAATCTTGACCTTATTTTACTAAAAGATATAACCAACATTTTGGTTTTGGGCGGTTAGCTCAGTTGGTAGAGCATCTCGTTTACACCGAGGGGGTCAAAGGTTCGAGTCCTTTACTGCCCACCAAAAGAATCAGAAGTGGGGGTGTAGCTCAGTTGGTTAGAGCGATCGCCTGTCACGCGATAGGTCGAGGGTTCGAGTCCCTTCACTCCCGCCACTTATTTAATTTAAAGCTGATAATCGTTATCAATTAAGCTGAATATTTTGAATAATGTGACCTAACACCACTTCATCTAGCTTTAAAAAATGATATATATTCCACCATGACAGCGGAATTTTTAAAAGATTATTTACCTATAATATTATTCCTAATTATAGCATTAGGACTTAGTTGCGCTTTTATAGTAATTAATTTTATCTTATCTCCAAAAAATCCAGATCCAGAAAAATTATCAGCTTATGAATGTGGATTTGAGCCATTCCAAGATTCAAGAATGGAATTTGATGTGAGGTTTTATTTAGTTGCAATTTTATTTATTATTTTTGACCTTGAAATTGCATTTTTATTTCCGTGGGCAATTTCTTTGGGAAATATTGGCATCTTGGGTTTTACGTCAATGATGATTTTTTTATTCATACTTACAATCGGATTTATTTATGAATGGAAAAAAGGTGCATTAGACTGGGAATAAAATTTTTTTTAAATGAATAATAAATTAGATCAAGTACCTGATGAATTTAAACAACTTGCGGAAGATTTTGGCAAGAATGGATTTATAACTACTTCATTAGAAAATTTAGTAAATTGGTCAAGATCTGGATCTTTGCATTGGATGACTTTTGGTCTTGCTTGCTGTGCAGTTGAAATGATGCAAACAGCCATGCCAAGATATGATCTTGAAAGGTTTGGCGCTGCACCTAGGGGATCGCCTAGACAATCTGATGTTATGATTGTTGCAGGTACTTTAACAAATAAGATGGCACCAGCATTAAGAAAAGTTTATGATCAAATGCCAGAACCAAGATATGTTATATCTATGGGAAGTTGTGCTAATGGCGGAGGTTACTATCATTATTCATATTCTGTTGTAAGAGGTTGTGATCGTATTGTGCCCGTTGATGTTTATGTACCAGGTTGTCCACCTTCCGCTGAAGCATTGTTATATGGAATAATGCAGTTACAAAAAAAAATTAGAAATAAAGGATCTTTTAGTAGGTAAAATGAATAATTTAATTGATTTAGAGAAAAAGATAAATTCAGAACTTACGACAAAAATTAATAAGACGTCGATTAAACATGATCAAATATATGTTGAAATTGATAAAGAAGATTTGATTGACGTAGTTTTATTTATAAAAACAAACAAAGATACTAAGTTTAGACAACTCATTGATATTACAGTTGTAGATTATCCTGAAGAAACCCAAAGATTTAAGATTGTGTATTTATTTTTAAGTCATGAGTTTAACAATAGAATGATCCTAAGTTATTTTATCAACGAAAATGAGCTGATTTCATCTTTAACATCTATATTTCCATCAGCAAATTGGATGGAAAGAGAAGTTTTTGACATGTATGGCGTAAATTTTAAAAATCATCCTGATTTAAGAAGAATTTTAACTGATTATGGTTTTGAAGGTCACCCCTTGAGAAAAGATTTTCCTTTAACCGGTCATTCGGAAGTTAGATATAGCGAGGAGAAAAAAAAAGTTATCAGTGAACCTGTT
>CABZEV010000012.1 GCA_902524865.1 uncultured Pelagibacteraceae bacterium
TATTTGAATAACAAATGGTACCTTTAGGGGCCCCTTTATCTCTAATGAAATTTGTAAGGTTTCTAGTATCTAATCCAGTGATACCAATAATTTTGTTTTTTTTAAGCCAATAATCTAAATGTAAAAATGATCTATAATTTGAGGGATTAGTTATCTCAGAATTAAAAATTACTCCTCTAGTCCAGATTTTATCTGACTCATGATCCTCATGATTTGTGCCAACATTTCCAATGTGAGGAAAAGTAAAATTAATAATTTGACCTGCATAAGAAGGGTCAGATATGATCTCTTGATAGCCAGTTAACGACGTATTAAAACACACCTCTCCTGTTGCAACGCCTTCGTAACCAATTCCTATACCTTTAAAAACTTTCTTGTTTTCAAGAACTAAAATACCTGTATGTGTTTGCGAAATTTTTGAGCTATTTTTTTTTGCTTTTTTGATCAATTACAACTCATGAGTTAAAGGTTAATACAATAAAAGGTTTATTATCGCAACAGAGATGTATTATAAAATTGTAAAAAAACAATTTTTCTTTTGAAGAATTTTTTCTTTAAAGTAGATTAAAAATTATGTCCTTAAAAGAGACCATAGAAACTGAATATAAAAAGTCGCTTAAATCAAAAGATAAAACTAAAATCTCAACTTACAGGTTAATTCTATCCTCCATCAAGGATTTGGATATCTCAAATAGATCTGGTCCAAATAAAAAGGAGACTGATGATGACGATATTAAAAAATTATTTAAGAAGATGATGAAACAAAGAGCCGAATCAATTGAAATTTATAAAAAAAATAATCGGTCTGATCTTTTAGAAGTTGAGCAAAATGAATATGATATTTTATCAAGTTTTTTACCAAAACAATTAAATCAAGAAGATACAAAAAAAATATGCGAAGAGATAATATCTAAAGTAGGTGCTAATTCAGTAAAAGATATTGGCAAAGTTATGGGAGTATTAAAAAAACAACATGCAGACGAGATTGATTTCTCCAAAGCAGGAACGCTGATTAAACAATTACTTAATAAGTAGTCATGAAATACCCAAAAGAATATTTAGAGGAAATTAAAACAAGATTAAAAGTTTCAACAGTAGTTTCAAAATATGTCAGTTTGAAAAAAAGAGGTAAAGAATACGTGGGTCTCTCGCCATTTAAAAATGAAAAAACCCCATCCTTTACTGTAAATGATGAAAAAGAATTTTATCATTGTTTTGCGACATCCGAACATGGAAATATTTTTGACTTTGTAATGAAAACCCAAAATTTTAAATTTAGTGAGGCTGTAAAACACTTGGCAAATTTAGCTGGCATGCAACCCTATATTTTTTCAAAACAAGATGAAGAAAGAGAAAAAAAGTGGAAAATATACTCATCTATTTTCTTAGAATATGTGGACTTTTATCATACTCAACTTTTGAAAAATGAAAAATATTCTAAAGCAAGAGATTATCTAAAAAATAGATCACTTGACAAAGATCAAGTTAAAAAATTTAAGATCGGTTTTATTGAAAAAAATCCAAATTTATTTGAAGAATTAAAAAAAAATTATCAAATTGATGATTTGCTAGAAACAGGATTATTTTATTTAGATGAAAAAAAGAATATTTATGTCGAAAGGTTTAGAGGAAGATTAATTTTTCCAATCAATAATATTTCAGGACAACCAATTGCTTTAGGGGGAAGAATAATCGAAAAAAGTGATTTTCTGGCTAAGTATGTTAATTCTCCAGAAACATTATTCTTCAAAAAAGGATCCAACTTATACAATTTAGATTTAGCAAGAAGATTGTCTAATAAGTTTGACAATATTTTTTTAGTTGAGGGTTATATGGATGTCGTTGGTTTAAGTAAAAATGGAATAGAAAACGCTGTTGCTAATTTAGGCACTTCTTTAACAGATAAGCAAATATTTACACTTAATCAGTTTTTTGATGATATTATTATTTGCTTTGATGGTGACGAAAGTGGTTACAAAGCAGCCTTAAGAGCAGCAGAAAACTCTATAAAAAACATGAAACCTGAAAAGCAAATTTCATTTTTATTTTTACCAGATCAAGAGGATCCAGATAGTTTTGTAAATAAAAATGGCAAAGAATATTTTTTTGATTATTCAAAACAAAATAAAATTTTAATACATCAATTTATATTTAATCATTATAAAAAAAATACTCAAAATAATCCATCTTCCATGGCAACTTTTGAGAAAAAATTAAGATCAATAGCTTACACAATAAAAGATAATTACATAAAAAAATACGTTTTAGAGTATTTCATAGAAAAAATTTCTGGATTAACTCCATACATAAGTCAAAATCAAAAAAACTTTTATACAAAAAAAACTAGATCTCTAGATAAAACTAAAAAGCTTTTTAACGAAAGTCAATCATTGTCAGGCGTAGAATTAAAAGAATTTTCGTTAATTTATCTTGTAGTAAATAACTTGAATTTGATGCGGGATCAGGTTCATTTGCTGAAAGATATAAAATTATTTTCTGAGGTAAATAAACAAATTTTTGAAAAAATTGTATTCAAACTTAATTCAGAAAATGATTTGTCTATTGATCAGCTAGATATTGATGTTCAAATAATTAATAAAATTATAAAATTTGCACCTATAAAACACATTTTACAGAAAAAGTCTAATAAGGATTATGAAATTATTGAGTTATTAGAGGACATTGTTCGTGATTTAAATAATTATAATTTAGAATTTAGGATACAAGAATTAGAATCAAAATTTTCAAAAGATTTGAGTGAGACAACTTTTAATGAGCTAAAAGAGCTAAAAAAAAAGCAAAATGTCAATTAATACCATTAAATTAATAATGGATTTTTTAAAATTTGCCATTATATACATCGTTTCAAATATATTATTGTGGAAAGAATAATTACAAAATCATTTGCTCGTTTAATGGGACGTGGAACCCATAGAGGTTTTATCACCTATGAAGAGTTAAGTAAATCTCTTGGAAAAAGAAATCTTTCAGACCAAAACCTAGCCCAAGCTTTTATTCATATCTTAGATGAAAAGATAAACTTAGTTGAAAAAAAATCAGATTTTAAGGTTTTAAGAAAAAAAGAGGGTTCATCAAAAGATGAAGGTAAAACTATCGAGAAAAGTGACGATCCAATTCGAATGTATCTTAGAGAAATGGGAGGAGTTGAACTTTTATCAAGAGAAGGTGAAATTGCTATTGCAAAACGGATTGAGGCTGGAAAGGATGTAATGTTAATTGCATTATCACAAAGCCCGATAACTGGTCAACAGTTTTTTGATTGGAATGAAAAACTTCAAAAAGATGAAATTTTAGTTAGAGAAATTATTGATATTGACACCAATTATATGGAAGACGAGACTACTGGCCCAAGTGCAAAACAAAAAAATTCTGGCGAAGTTGAAACTGATAACAATTCTGGTGATGAAAGTGATGAAGATTTCAATCCAACATTAGCCGCAATGGAGACAGAGATAAAACCTAAAGTTCTTAAAACTGTAAGTAATTTGACTAAGGATTATAATAAACTTATTAAATATCAAAAAGAAAAATTAGATTGTGTTTTAAATTCTAAAATTTTTTCTCCAGCAAAAGAAAAAGGCTATGAAAAAATTGTAAAAGAAATTTTAGAAGACATAAAATCATTGCAGTTATCCCCATCTGTTCTAGAGGGACTAGTACAAAAACATTATGTAGAAAATAAAAAGATTGTTTCTTTAGAGGGAAATCTTTTGAGACTAGCTATGGATAATAAGATTCCAAGAAATGAGTTTTTGAAATTTTATGTAGGAAATGAAATTAACCCCAACCTTAAAAAATTTTTAGATACCAATTCAACTTGGAAGCAATTTTTTTTAAAAAATAAAGAAAAATTTAAAGATATTCGAGAAAGATTAATTGAATTTAGTCATAAAATTGGAATGTCTGTGACTGATTTCAAAAAACTTGTAAGCAGAGTTCAAAAGGGTGAAAAAGAGTCAAGAATAGCAAAAAAAGAGATGGTTGAAGCAAATTTGAGATTAGTAATCTCAATTGCAAAAAAATATACCAATAGGGGATTACAATTTTTGGATTTAATTCAAGAGGGCAATATAGGGTTAATGAAAGCAGTTGATAAGTTTGAATACAGAAGGGGTTATAAGTTTTCTACATATGCAACATGGTGGATTAGACAAGCAATTACAAGATCAATAGCTGATCAAGCTAGAACAATAAGAATTCCAGTGCATATGATAGAGACTATTAATAAAATTGTTAGAACCCAAAGACTTATTTTAAGTGAATTTGGAAGAGAAGCTACTCCAGAGGAGCTAGCAAAAAAACTTAGAATGCCATTAGATAAAGTTAGGAAAGTCTTAAAAATTTCTAAAGAACCTGTATCATTAGAAAAACCAGTAGGCGATGAAGAAGATAGTAGCTTAGGAGATTTTATAGAGGATACAAAAGCCCTAGCGCCGCTTGAACAAGCTATTAAATCTAATTTAGGAGAAGCTACAACTAAAATATTATCAACTCTGACACCAAGAGAGGAAAGAGTTTTAAGAATGAGATTTGGAGTTGGTATGAACACCGATCATACATTAGAGGAAGTTGGTTTGCAGTTTTCTGTCACTAGAGAAAGAATTCGTCAGATAGAAGCTAAAGCACTTAGAAAATTGAAACATCCCAGTAGATCAAAACAATTAAAAAGTTTTTTAGAAAGTTAAGTTCGATTTTGGGCCGTTAGCTCAATAGTAGAGTACTGCATTGACATTGCAGGGGTAGTTGGAGCGTAACCAACACGGCCCACCATTACAATATTTGTTTATTGATTAAAATTATAAAACAAAGTAGAAAAGATTTTAAAGGGCCTGTAGCTCAGTTGGTTAGAGCAGTACACTCATAATGTATTGGTCCCAGGTTCGAGTCCTGGCGGGCCCACCAATTCTCAATATTAATTATTAGAAAATTTCCTTAAAGTTTTGAACAAAGCATTAATGTCATTGTTATTAGAGTTTAAAATAGAGGAAAACTCCTCTTTTTGTGTTCTAGCTAAACTTAAACCTTCAATGATAAGATCTCTTATTAAAGGATTATCTGGATTTTTTGTATAAACTCTCCAATCAATTTTTACTTCTGGCCTTTCTGATGTACCCTTTAAAAGACTATTCACAATTGTATAATTTTCACTCAATACTTCTTTAGATAAAACATTAATTTCTGGATTAGTGTATTCAGAAAGTCTACTAGAGAAGCTTTTCAAAAAATATTCCTTAAATAATTCTGAATACTTCTTTTTTTGATTGTCATTGAGGTTTTTTCTTATAGATCCAAGTGTATAGAAACCTATTCCATTTATATCCACAGTTTCTTCAGCAATTAATTTAAGTTGATTTATTTTTTCTGCTTTGGATAAATTTTCAGAAAGTACTTTGGAAGCTCTATTGACTGTTGATTGAACAAATACATCTGGTTCTATTGAATGGGTGTTCCCTAATATTAAAAAATAAAAAAAAACTATTGAAAGAATTCTCTTGGAATACATTTAATAATTTTATTGGTTAATCTCTTCCCAGTCGCTATCATCCTGGGTATTAATAATTTTTCTTGAGTTAAGAATTTTTTGTTGTCGGTCCTGTAAATACAGGCTTTTAACTGAAGCATAAAAATCTAATGAATTATTTTCTAAGTTTTCAATTGAGTCATAATTCTTAGCTCTAAAGTCTACCCCAGCTGCACCTTTAGAGTAATAATAATCTGAATTCTTAAAATAGTGAGTATCATTATTGATTGTCACATTGTACCAAGGGTCACCACCTAAGAAATTTAAAGTTGAACCAATTGTATCTCTTACAGTGCTTGGACCTAAAACTGGTAGGACAATATAACACCCTGGTCCAACGCCTGCTTTTGCTAAGGATTGACCATAATCTTCCTTTTCGTAATTTGTCAGTCCTAAATATTGAGCAACATCAAAAATTCCCAAAACACCCAATGTAGTATTTATGATAAATCTTCCAGTGTTTACACCAGCCTGCTTAAAATCACCTTGTAAGACATTATTTGGTATTGTTAAAAGGTGGGAAATGTTTTCTAAGGAGTTACTTACACCAGTTTTTGCTGGTGAAGGAAGCTTTCTATATAATGATGCAACAGGTTTAAAAATAACCCCATCTAAAGCTTGATTGAAAGCAAAGGTTGCTCTGTTAACTCTCTCAAAACAATCCTTTACTTCTGAAGGTTCATTTTTTTTTAGAATTAAATTTCCGTCAGATCCAGCGTTAACGTTAAGAGTTAGCGCGAGGGTTGTAAAAATAATAATTAGTATTTTTTTGATCATTAAGTCCCTTATAATATATTCGACCATAAAGTAAATTAACTATTAATTAAATATAAAAATGTATCGAAAAATTGGCCTAAAAATGGCCACGAATTATTCTCCAAATTTTAATTTACCTAAAAGATTAAAAAAAAGAATTAAATTTATCATTATTCATTATACAGGCATGAAAAAAGAATCTGAGGCTATCCAAAGGCTTCAGGAGCCAAAATCAAAAGTTAGTTCACATTATTTGATAAGGAAAAATGGTGATATGGTAAGACTAGTTCCTGATCTTTATGAAGCTTGGCATGCAGGAGTTTCAAGTTGGAAACATTTTATATCCATAAATAAAAATTCAATTGGAATTGAAATAACTAATCCTGGTCATCAGTATGGTTATAGAAATTTTTCATCTAAACAAATTTTTTCACTCAAAAAATTGCTCAATTTTTTAATTAAAAAATATAGAATTAAAAAAAATTGTGTACTTGGTCATTCTGATATATCACCAGGCCGTAAAAAAGACCCAGGTGAAAAATTCCCTTGGGAAATTCTAGCAAAAAATAAATTAGCTCAATGGCACAATTTAGATCAAAAAAAAATTAAAAAGTTTAGAAAAAAAAATCTTTTAACAAATATCGAAAAAAAAATATTTTTAAAAAATCTTCATAAAATTGGATATAATGATGTAAAGGGATTTAAATTTGGTAAAAATATAAAGTGCCTTACAACTGCTTTTCAAAGACATTTCAGACAGAGTTTAGTAAATGGTAAAATTGACAAAGAGTGTCTATTAATAAGCAAAAAACTTCTTTAAAAAATTAAGATTAAGCTTGAAATATTAGTATTTATCAATAGATTGATCATGCCAGATGAATGACTTGTCGCTTTATAATTTTAAAGAGGAAAGTCCGGACTCTACAAAGATGCAGTGCCAGGTAATACCTGGCAGGGGCAACCCTAGGGATAGTGCCACAGAAAATATACCGCCTTAACAAGGCAAGGGTGAAAAGGTGTGGTAAGAGCGCACCGGTTCTATTGGTAACAATGAACGCTGGAAAACCCCACTGGGAGCAAGACTAAGTAGAGATGACATTGTTGAAAAACTAAAAGCTATCTTTGGCTTGTCATCAGGGTTAGTTGCTTGAGCTTAAGAGTGATCTTGAGCCTAGACAAATGATAAGTTTAAATGACAGAACCCGGCTTATAGTTCATCTGGCTTTTCATTAAAACTAAATATCTATTAAATGTTCACGTTTTGATTCATTCGCGCCTAATCATTATTTTCAATTATAGATAGTATTTGTTGACTCATTTCAAAAAAACCCATAATATCCCATAAATTCCCAAATAAGGGATTTATAGGACTTTATGGTTTATGTTTTTATCGACCTACGAAAACAAATTGGACAAAAAAGGAAGGGTGTCGGTGCCTGCAAGTTATAGATCATATTTGTCTAATTTAGGTTATAATGGTGTAATTTGTTATCCATCATTTAACAATCAATCTATAGAAGCATGGCCTCAAGACAGAATAGAAAAAATTTCAAATTCTATAGACTCTTTAAATCCTTTTGAGGAAAAAAGAGATTTTTTTGCTACATCAATTTTATCAGAAAGCACAAATTTACAATTTGATAGTGAGGGAAGAATTTCACTTACTTCAAAATTATTAAAACATGCTAAAATCAAAAATAGCATGGTCTTTGTTGGTCAGGGTAAAACATTCCAAATTTGGGAACCAACAATATTTGAAAAATTTAAGGTAAATGCGAGAAAAAAAGCTAATTTAAATCGATCCAGCCTTAAATGGGAGCATCAACTTAACAAATAACGGGGGATAATAAAATGACAATTAATTTTAAGGTACCAGAAATAAAAGAGCTTCAACCAAGATTATTAGTTATGGGAATAGGTGGAGCAGGAGGAAATGCCATAAATGAAATGATTGATAACGGAATGCAAGGTGTTGAATTTATAGCAGTAAATACTGACGCTCAAGATTTAAAACATAGCAAAGCAAAATCTAAAATTCAAATTGGTTTAAATTTGACCAAAGGTCTAGGAGCAGGTGCAAAACTTGATATAGGTCAAGCTGCTGCTGACGAATCTTTAAATGATATAGTAAATATTTTACAAGGTGCGAATATGGTTTTCATAGCTGCTGGTATGGGTGGTGGAACAGGCACAGGTGCTGCACATGTTATTGCAAGAGCTGCCAAGGAATTGAATATTTTAACAGTTGGAGTGGTTACATTACCATTTTTATATGAAGGTCCCTCAAGAATGAGAAGAGCTCAACAAGGTTTAGAGGAACTAAGAAGACATGTTGATACAATTATAGTTATTCCAAATCAAAATTTATTCAAGATAGCTAATGAGCAAACTACATTTGAAGAGTCGTTTAATCTTTCAAATAACGTGTTAATGCATGGTGTTCAGAGTATTACTGATTTAATGGTAAGACCAGGATTGATCAACCTTGATTTTGCTGACGTAGAGTCTGTCATGGCTTCAATGGGCAAAGCGATGATGGGCACTGGAGAAGCTGAAGGAGAAGGTAGATCGATGAAAGCCGCAGAGATGGCAATTAGCAATCCTCTGATTGATGATTATACATTAAAAGGAGCAAAAGGATTATTGGTTAATATTACTGGTGGAAAAGATCTTAAACTATTTGAAGTTGATGAAGCAGTCAATAAGGTTAGAGCAGAAGTAGATCCTGAAGCTGAGTTGATTATTGGCGCTATCACAGATCCAGAACTAGATGGAAAGATGAGAGTTTCAATTGTAGCTACATCATTAGATGGCCAACAACCAGAAACAAAATCTGTCATTAATATGGTTCATCGTATTCAAAATCGAAATCCTGGTTATTCTGATTTTGGAACAACCGCAGGTACAACCTCTTTTAATTTCCAGAATACTAATTCCAACCCAATTTCTGATGGTGCAACTGCATTAAAACTTGAAAATGAGATAGTATCAGAGAGTATCCAGAGTCAGTCAGTTGATGATGTGAACAATCAGTATCATGAGGAATTGTTAAAAAATCAAGAAGCTGAAAATATTGTAGAAAACATTTTAGAGGACAATGATACTTCTTTTTCACAAGAAGCATTAAGCTCGTCTAACAATGAAGAATCTTCAAATAATTTAAAGGAATTTGGTGTGGATACAGATGAACCAGATCTATTTAATACAGAAAATCAAGCTTCAACATCTGAAGATTTGCTTGGATCATCAGATGAAGATCAAGAAGAGGATGATTTAGAAATACCTGCATTTTTACGAAGACAAAAAAATTAATGGTCTTCGAAAAAATAAATGGAAGCCACCATGTTATCGGATGCTCCAAAACATTATCCGGTATTGCTTAATGAAATAATTAGCATTATTACCCCTCAACATGGTGGCACATTTATTGATTGTACTTTTGGTCAAGGTGGTTACACAAAAAAAATTTTAAGTTATAAAGATACGCAGGTAATTGCAATTGATAGAGATATAGAAAGTAAAAAAATTGCGGATAAAATTTCTGAAAAGTTCCCAAACAGATTTATTTTCAAACATAAAAAGTTTAGTCAATTAGACAACTTCAAACTTAAAAATAAAAAAATCAGAGGGATACTCTTAGATTTAGGTTATTCTTTCACTCAAATAAAAGATCCAAAAAAAGGTTTATCATTTAATTCTGTTGGAGATCTAAATATGCAGATGGGTTTAAATAATTTTTCCGCAAGTGATGCAATAAATAATCTGGATGTTCATGAACTAGAGAAAATTTTTAAATTTTTTGGTGAAGAACTAGAAGCCAAAAGAATTGCTTTTAATATTGTTAAAGAAAGAAAGACAAAAAAAATTGATACAAAAAAATTAGTCGAATTGGTAGAAAAATCAAAAAAAAGAAAAAGTTTTAAGACAAACAATTCCACAAAAACTTTTCAAGCTCTTAGAATTTTTGTCAATAAAGAAATTAGTGAATTAATATATGGTTTAATTGCAGCTACAAAAGTATTAAAAAAAAATGGTATATTGGCAGTTGTAACTTTCCATTCATTAGAGGATAAAATCGTAAAATATTTTTTTAAAAGTTTATCTGAAAAAAAAAGTATATCCCGGTATATGCCAAATATAAATCAACCTGAAACATTATTTAGTATGGTTGAAAAAAAACCAATAACACCATCTGCTAAAGAATTAAGAGAAAATACTCCATCAAGATCAGCAAAACTCAGATACGTAATAAAGAAGAATGATTTTTATAATTTTGAGACAGATATAGTTAAAAAATTTAAAACACTTTTAGATATTGAGAATTTTGGTGTAAAATTATGAAAAAATTTTTTGTTACACTCTTTGTATTTTCTTTAATTCTATCAACGGCAATAGTTAAAAATTCAACAAAAAGGATTGATGATGAAATATTTGTCTTAAAAGAAAAAATCAGAGATTTAAAAAAAAATTTTGAAAATACTAGATTGGAATTTGATTATTTGAGTTCTACTGAAAAATTACTTCAGTTTCAAAATCTTTACTTTGACAATGAATTAATAAAATTTGATATCCAGGAAATTCAAACAATCACTCGAAAAAATAATGAAATCGAAATAGGTCAATTAAGTTTTAATAAAAATGAGTAATAAAAATTCACAAATTATTTTAGAGGACAATCGTAATGATTTTTCTTTTCAAAAGAATAGGTCAAACATCAATATTTCATTTAATAGAATCTCATTTATTTTTTTTATCTTTTTTATAATTTTTATAATTTTTTCTATACACTTAGTGCATCTTGGCTCTAGGGATACCAAAAAAGTAATAAATGAAAATTTGACTAGTACTTCCAATAATCTTTATAGAGCAGACATAATTGATAGAAATGGAAAATACCTAAGTAAGACAGTAAGCTCAATTGATATTGGCATAAGCACTAGAAAAATTATTGATAAAAAAAAGTTATTAGTAAATCTAAAATATATTTTTCCCAATAAAGATTTTGTCAAAATTCAAAATAAATTGAAAAATAAAAAATTTTTTTACTTAGAAAAAAAAATATCTGAAGAAAATTATGAAAAGGTAATGAAACTAGGAGACAAATCAATTCAACCTGAGGAAAAATTAACAAGAATTTATCCTGAAAAAAACTTATTTAGTCATATTCTCGGTCAAATTGATAATGATAATAATGGAGTCTCTGGGCTGGAAAAATCATTAGACAAAATTTTAAGAAATAGCAAAGAATCCATTCAGCTAACTGTCGACAAAGACATTCAATTTTTAATCAGAGAGGAGTTAATTAAATTCAACAAAATTTTTAATACCATTGGAAGTGCTGCAATTTTGATGGATGTAAATAATGGTGAAATACTATCTTTAGTTTCTCTTCCTGATTTTGATCCAAATCAGAGAGAGAAAATCTCAGATTCAAATTATATAAATAGAGTCACTAAAGGTGTCTATGAATTTGGATCTGTATTTAAAACGTTCACATTAGCTGCTGCTCTTGATGAAAAAATTATTACTGCTGAAACGGAATATGTTGATTTACCAAAATCTCTTATGTGTGCAGGATTTCCTATAAGAGAATACGACAAAAAAATCCCATCCAATCTTACTGCTGAACAAATATTAGTTCGTTCTGGTAATATAGGCTCGGTCAGAATTGTTCAGCAAGTGGGCGAAGAAAAATTTAAGTCATTTTTATCAAAGATTGGTATTTTAGAAAAAATTGATTTTGATATTGAGGAAGTTGGAAAACCAATACAATTAAATTGGGGAAAATGTCCACTTGCTACAGCATCATTTGGTCATGGCATCACAACTACATTGCTTCAATTAGCAAAAGCTTATTCTATTGTTGTTAATGGGGGTTATCAAATAAAACCAAAGTTGGTCAAAAATGACAATCATAAAAAAAAAGAAAAAATTTTAAGTCAAGACTTATCAAAAGAAATTTTACCAATCTTGAGAAAAATTGTTTCAACAAAAGATGGAACTGCATCACTGGCAAATGTAAATGGATATGAAATTGGTGGAAAAACAGGAACAGCCGAAAAAAGTGTGGATGGAGTGTATTCAAAAAAGAAGATTAATTCTTTTGTGTCAGTATTTCCAACATCTAAACCAAAATTTGTTTTAGCCGTTATGTTGGATGAACCAAAAATAAATGAAAACTATATTTATCATTACAGAGATGGGTCAAACATAAAGTATAAAGGGACACCTTTTAATACTGCTGGATGGACAACAGTTGAAGCTACAGGTCAAATTGTTGAAAAAATTGGGCCTATTTTAGCCACAAAATATAGTGAATTTAATTTCTAAATGTTACTTAAAGATTATTTCCCAAATATTGAAAAAAAATTTGAAAAAACTTTTTTTTCTGACATCTGTTTTGAAAGTTCAAAAGTAAAAAAAAATGATATCTTTTTTGCGATTAAAGGCACAAATATTGATGGAAATAATTTCATTTTAGATGCAATAAACAAAGGCTCAAAAATTATCGTAACTGAAAAAAAAATAAAAAAATTTCCAAATGGAGTATTAATTATTCATTCAAAAAATGTGAGAAAATTATTAGCAGAAGTTTCATTTAAAATTTATAATAAAAAACCAACAAATCTAATAGCAATTACAGGAACTAATGGAAAGTCTTCCGTAGCTGATTTTTATTACCAAATATTAAAATTTAATAAGAGAAAAGTTGCATCAATTGGAACTTTGGGTGTTAAATCAAACAACAAATATATCAATTTATCCAATACAACCATCGACCCAATTCAATTGGGGATGATATTAAATTATCTTAAAAATCAGAAAGTAGATGATGTAATATTGGAAGCTTCAAGTCATGGTTTGAGTCAAAATAGGTTAGATGGTTTAAAATTTAATTCAGGAATATTTACAAATTTATCTCAAGATCATTTAGATTATCATAAAAATTTAAAAGATTATTTAATAGCAAAACTTTATCTTTTTGAGAAACTTCTATCTATTAAAGGCAATGTAATTACTGATGAAAAAATACCTGAATTTAGAAACATAAAAAAAATTGCATTAAAGAGAAATTTAAAGATTTATTCTATAAATAATCCAAAAAATCATTTTAAAATTTTATCTCATTATTTTGTAGGCGAAAAACAAATGTTAATAATCAAATATAAAAACTTAATCAAAAATATTAAACTCAATCTTATAGGTAAAATACAACTCAAGAACATAATGATGGCAATTATAGCCGCTCAAAAAAGTAATCTAAGTTTAAATAAAATTTTGGGAGTTATTTCAAAAATTAGATCTGTCGAGGGAAGACTAGAAAAAATTGGCAATATTAAAAATAAATCTAAAGTTATCTTGGATTACGCACACACACCAGATGCATTAAAAATTTCTCTTCTTTCACTAAGAGAGCAATTTCCTAATAAAAAAATTTTTCTTTTGTTTGGTTGTGGTGGAAATAGAGATCAAAATAAAAGATCAAAAATGGGTAAAATAGCTTCATTATATGCTGATCAAATATATTTGACAGATGATAATCCTAGACTGGAAAATCCTAATAAAATTAGAAAAGATATCAAAAGAGGGATAAATAGTAAAAAATTATCAGAAATTTCTGATAGAGCAAAGGCGATTTCTGAGGCGGTTAAAAATTTAACTACAGGCAATATCTTATTAGTCGCTGGCAAGGGTCATGAAAAAATTCAAGAAATTGGTAATCGTAAAATTTATTTTTCAGACAAAAAAATAATTTTAAACGCAATTAAGTTAAAAAATTTGAATTTATCAAAAAATTTGAAATTAAATCTTATTAAAGAGTCATCTGGTGATAAAAAATTAAATACAAATTTAACTCTAGGACAAGCTAGAATTAATTCAAAAGAAGTTAAAAAAAATGACATTTTTTTCGCTATACGAGGCAGGAAAAATGATGGAAATAAGTTTGTTGAAGAAGCTCTGAAGAAAAAAGCTTCAATAGTAGTTGTAAATAAAATTGAAAAAAAATTAGATTATAAAAGACAAATAAAAGTAATAGATTCATTGAAATTTTTGACCGAAACATCAACTATTTTCAGAGAGAACATTGATGCAAAGATAATTGCAATAACAGGGAGTTGTGGAAAAACTACACTTAAGGAATTATTAGGCAAAACTTTAAAAAAAATTTCTAAAACAACCATTTCCCCAAAATCTTATAACAACAAATATGGGGTTCCATTAAGCCTTTTTAATTTGCGTAAGAATGATAATTACGGAGTTTTGGAAGTCGGCATGGATAAAAAAGGGGAAATTGATTATTTATCAAAAATTATCAAACCAGA
Source organism: uncultured Pelagibacteraceae bacterium (assembly GCA_902524865.1). Classification (GTDB taxonomy): domain Bacteria; phylum Pseudomonadota; class Alphaproteobacteria; order Pelagibacterales; family Pelagibacteraceae; genus Pelagibacter. Next base: position 14,623 of record CABZEV010000012.1, read on the forward strand.
CATAAGCGTTATAACTAATATAAATTACGCTCATGCTAAAAATTTTAAGAATATAAAAGATATTGCACTTGCAAAATCTGAAATAATTTCAAATACGAAACCAAATGGTTTTGTGATTTTAAATGCAGATGATAATTTTTTTAGATTACATCAAAAAATAGCTATCAAAAATAATATTAATACAATTTCGTTTGGGATCAAAAATCATAAATCTGATGTGAAGTTAATTAATATAATTAAAATTAATAATAATTTTAAAATAAATATCAAAGTTAAAAATTTTAATAAAACTTTTGTGATTTCAAATAATTTTCAAAATAATATTTATAATATTTTAGCTGCTTTAGCCGTAATGAGTATTAATATTGATATAACAAAATTAGATAAAAAAGTTTTTTTCAATTTTACAAATCCCCAAGGGAGAGGAGATTTATCAAGAATAAAAATAAATAAAAAAAACATAAACCTAATAGATGAAAGTTATAACTCAAATCCTTTATCCCTTAAATCTGCGATATTAAATTATGATAAAGTAAAGTGCAAAAAATTCAAAAAGTATCTTTTACTTGGTGATATGTTAGAACTTGGAACTCATTCCAAAAAACTTCACCAGTCAATTGTTCCAGTAATTAATAAAACAAAAATTGATAAAATTTTCTTAAAGGGAAACTATATAAGTCAAATATTCAAAAAGATTGTAAAATCAAAAAGAGGTAAAGTTTTTAGAACCAACTCTCAAATGATTAAATTTATTAAAAATGATTTGAATAATAACGATTATTTAATGGTAAAAGCCTCAAATGCGACAGGTTTTAATAAGATGATTAATGATTTAAAAGGAATTTAGTAGATGCTTTATCAATTTTTATTAAACTATGTAGATACATTTGGATTTTTGAATGTTTTTAAATACTTAACTTTCAGAACTGGTTTATCTGTTTTCACATCACTCATAATAGTTTTAATAATTGGAGGGCCGTTTATAAAATTCTTCTCAAATCAAAAAATTTTAAATCCTATAAGAGATGACGGACCTGAAGATCATATAATTAAAAAAATTGGCACGCCAACTATGGGTGGATTAATTATTTTGTTAGGTTTACTCACATCAGTAATTTTGTGGGCAGACTTATCAAATATTAATATTTTGTTTTGTGTGTACGTTGCTGTTTCATTTGGACTTTTAGGAGCTTTTGATGATTATAAAAAGATTAAGTTTAGTAACTCTTCAGGAATCTCATCTAGATTTAAAATAATTTTACAAATTGTATTGTCAATCATTGGTGTCGTTATTTATGTAAATTTTGTAGATTACCAAAATATAAATAATTTATATTTTCCATTTTTTAAAAACTTAATCATTAATCTTGGTTGGTTTTTTATTCCTTTTGCAATATTTGTAATTATTGGTTCATCTAATGCTGTTAATTTGACAGATGGTTTAGATGGTTTGGCAACTGTTCCAGTAATTTTAGTGGCAGCATGCTTTGCATTTATTAGTTATGTAACTGGTAATATTGTATTTTCAGATTATCTACAAATTCCTTACATAGAGGGAACTGGAGAGGTAGCAATATTTTGTGGAGCTATAATAGGTTCATGTCTTGGATTTTTATGGTTTAATGCACCTCCAGCTAAAATTTTTATGGGCGATACTGGTTCATTGTCTTTAGGAGGGTCTTTAGGAGCTGTTGGAATAATAACAAAACATGAAATAGTTTTAGCGATCACCGGAGGCCTTTTTGTTTTGGAAGCGGTTTCTGTAATGGTTCAAGTTATTTCATTTAAACTTACCGGAAAAAGAATTTTTAAGATGGCTCCTATTCACCATCACTTTGAGAAAAAAGGTTGGCCAGAGTCGACTGTTGTAATAAGGTTTTGGATCATTTCTATAATTCTTGCAATGATAGGATTAGCTACTTTAAAATTGAGATGAAAAAAAATATTGAAAATATTTTTTTGAAAAAAAAAATATTAATCTATGGTCTTGGAAAAAGTGGAATATCATCTTTTAGATTTTTAAGAAATAAAGCTGACATTTATCTATTTGATGATTTAAAAAACATACATCCAAAACAAATTTCTAAACTTAAATTATTAAAAATAAAATTTGATATAATCATTATTAGCCCAGGTATCAATATTTTTAATTGTAAATTATCTAAATTTCTAAAACTTAATAAGAAAAAAATTTATACAGATTTAGATGTATTTTTTACTTTTTTTAAAAATAAATGCATTACTATTACAGGTACTAATGGAAAATCTACTACTGCTAAAATTTTATATGAAGTTTTAAAAGATCAAAAAAAAGATGTGAGACTTATTGGAAACATTGGCAACCCTCCATTAAATGAAAAAAAAGTATCAAAAAATACAATTTTTGTGATAGAGGCATCTTCTTACCAGCTAGATTATAGTCAGTTATTTAGTTCAAAATATTCAATAATCTTGAATATTAAACCTGATCATCTTGAAAGACATAAAACTCTTCAAAATTATGTTAATGCAAAATTTAAACTTTTAGATTCTCAATCTAAAAGTTGTTTAGCATTTGTAAATAGCGATGACGTATTAATCTCGAGAAAATTAAAAACTAAAAAATTTAATTGTAAAATTGTTAAAGTAAATACAAAAAAAAATTACAATGATTTTCTTGAAATTAATAATAAATATTTTTTGACTGAGTCAAACAGTGAAAATTTATCTTTTATTATAGTATTGGCGAAAAAATTAAAACTAAAAAACCATCTTTTACAAAAAACGATAAAAAATTTTAAGGGTTTAAAATATCGTCAACAAATTATTCTTCAAAAGAAGAATCTCACTATTATAAATGACTCAAAATCTACCAGTTTCTCATCCTCTGTTGGAATGTTTAAAAAAGCCTCCAACGTATTATGGTTATTGGGTGGTATTTATAAAAAAGGTGACAAATTAGAATTAAAAAAAAAGGAATTAAGTAATGTTACCGCTTTTATTTATGGAGAAAATAAAAATCTTTTTATCAAACAGCTTAGAAATAAAGTAAAATTTAAAAATTATATAAATTTAGAAGACGCAGTGAAAAACGTTTTTTCTATAATCAAAACAAAAAGATCTATTAAATATACAATATTATTTAGCCCTTGTGCAGCGTCGTTTGATAGTTTTAAAAACTTCGAAGAAAGAGGTTTATATTTTAGTCGATTAGTAAAAAGATTTATGTATGGAAAATAAGAAGACTTTATTTGGTATTTATTATGATTGGTGGAAAAATATTGATAAGTTTCTTTTTTCACTGATTGTTTTATTGTTTTTAATAGGTCTATTTTTTTCCTTAGTTTCCACATCATTAATTGCATCTGATAAATTAGATACAAATGATTACCAATTTTTTTTTAAACACTTAGTTTTTATTTTGTTAGGGATAATTATAATTTTTGTATTATCCTCAATCAAAAAAGAACAACTTCTAAAATATTCTTCTCTATTCTTTTTCTTATCTTTAATATTTTTAATTTTGGTGCCTATAATTGGAGTAGAAGTTAAGGGTTCAAAAAGATGGATAGATCTTTACTTCTTACCTAGATTTCAACCGATAGAATTAGTTAAGCCATTTCTCATCATTTTTATTAGCTTGATATTGTGTAGCCAGAAATTTAGCAACATTTACATAAAGTATTTATTTTCTTTTATAATCACTTTAGGTATTGCTTTATTACTATCATTACAACCAGATATAGGACAAACTCTTTTAGTTTTTTTTAGTTGGTCAGTTTTAATTTTTACTTCGGGTGTAAATATATTTTTACTTTTTTTTTTATTTTCATCAATTATTTTAATATTTTTTTACTTAATTTTTTTTGTGTCAAAATTTACATACATTAAAAATAGATTAATATCTTTTTTAGATTTTGAAACTGGAACTTACAATTTTCAATCAGACAAAGCTTTAGAGTCCGTTACGAGTGGAGGTTTTTTTGGGAAAGGTATAGGAGAAGGGACTTTAAAAAATAGAGTTCCAGAGGCACATACAGACTATATTATTTCAGTAATTTCTGAAGAGTTTGGTGTAATTGCCATAATTTTAATCTTTTTATTGTTTTTAGTATTTATTTACTCGGTGTTTAAAAAAGTTAATTTTGAAAATGATGAAACTATTAAATTAATTTTAGTTGGATCTATAAGCCTTATATTAATGCAAACTATAATTCATATTGGAGTAAATATTAGATTATTTCCCACAACTGGTATGACATTACCATTTATAAGTTATGGAGGTTCCTCAATAATTAGTATTTCAATTTTATCTGGAATAATTTTGAACTTAACAAAAAGAAATCTAAATTAGAATGAATAAAAATTACTTGATAACTACAGGAGGATCAGGAGGCCATGTAATCCCCGCAGTAATACTTTATGAACATTTGTCTAGAGATGCAAAAGTAATAATTACAACCGATAAGAGGGGTTTAAAATATTTAAATGATGGAGATTATCAATTAAGAATTATTGATACACCAAGGTTAAATAATATATTTTTATTTCCAATCAATTTAATATTAGTAATTATACTGACAATAAAATCGTTTCTATTATTAAAAAAAAATAATATTGAAAAATTATTTTCTACCGGGGGTTATATGTCTCTTCCATTGTTATTAGCAGCAAAATTCTTAAGATTAAAGATTTACCTGCTAGAACCCAATCAAGTTTTGGGTAGAGCAAATAAATTTTTTTTAAACTCATGTAAAAAAATAATTTGTTACAAAGAAAAAATAAAAAATTTTCCACCAAAGTATAAAAATAAAATTGAAACTATATTTCCCTTGGTAAGAGAAAAATTTTATAGGTTAAAACGAAAAAATTTTAATCATCAAAAAATAAATTTATTGATTGTTGGAGGAAGTCAGGGAGCAAATATCTTTGATATTAATCTCAAAAATAAGATTGTTGATATTTCAAAAAAACACCCAATCAGAATTTTGCATCAAACGAGTGAACAAAATGTTCACAATTTAAAAAATTTTTATGATGAAAATAACCTTGAATGTTTAATCTTCAGTTTTAACAAAAACTTTGAAGAAATAATTAATAATTCAGATATCTGTATAACCAGAGCAGGTGCTTCAACATTAGCTGAATTATCTTTATTAAATATACCATTTATTACAGTGCCGTTACCAAATTCTAAGGACAATCATCAATTTGAAAATGCTTTATTTTATAAAGAAAAAGAATGTTGTTGGATGCTTAATCAAAAGACATTTTATGATAATATAGAGCAACTTTTAAATAATATATTATCTGAAAATTCTGAATTTTTACAAAAAAAAGAAAATTTAAAAAGGTTAAATTACAAAAATACTTGGACTAATGTACATCAAAAAATATTAAATATAATTAATGAAAATTGAATTAGCAAAAACTGAAGTTATTCACTTCATTGGTATAGGTGGTATTGGCATGAGTGGACTTTCTTTAATAATGAAAGGAAAAGGATTTAAAGTTCAAGGTAGTGACTTATTATCAAATAAAAATATAGATAGATTAAAAAAAGAAAAAATAAAAGTTTTTACTGGTCAAAAAAAACAAAATTTAAAGAATGCAACAATAGCAGTTATTTCCTCAGCAATAAAAAAAAATAACTCAGAATACATTGAAGCTAGAAGAAAAAAACTTCCAATTATTACTAGAGGAAGAATGTTAGCACATATTGTCTCTCTTATGAAAAATATTGTCGTGGTTGGTTCACATGGTAAGACTACAACAACTTCTTTAATTACCTCGATATTGCAAAAAACTAAATTAGATCCAACAATTATTAATGGAGGGGTAATTAATTCTATCAAAAATACTGCTAAGCTAGGAAAGAGTGATTGGACAGTTTTGGAAGCAGATGAGTCTGATGGAAGTTTCCTACATATTCCTCCTACTTATTCAATAATTACAAATATAGACAGAGAGCACATGGATTTTTACAAATCCATGGATGACTTAGAGAAATATTTCATTAATTTTATAAAAAAAGTTCCTTCGTTTGGAAAATCATTTATTTGTTTAGATGACCCTGTAAATAATAAGATAATTAAAAAATTAACGAATAGAAATTTTTATACCTATGGACTTCATTCAAAGTCAAATTTTTTAATTAAGAATATAAATCAAAACAAAAACTTTACGGAATTTGACATATTAGTGAATGTCCCAAATAAGAAAAGAATAAAGATTAAAAAAATTAAAATTCCACTACTAGGTATTCATAATGTAAGAAATTCTGTTGCAGCTACTGCGGTTGCAATTACTATTGGTATTTCAATCTCTGATATTAAAAAAGGATTAAAAAATTTTAAAGGTGTTCAAAGAAGATTTAATAAAATATTTACTTACAACAATATAGATTTTTATGATGATTACGCTCATCATCCAACTGAAATAAAAGTAGTTTTGGATGGTGTTAACAAGGTTTATAAAGATTATGAAAAAGTTTGTATTTTTCAACCACATAGAGTGTCAAGACTTAAAGATTTGAGAAAAGAATTCTCCATTGCATTTAAGAATGCTGATATTGTCGTTTTATGTCCTGTATATTCAGCGGGAGAAAAAATAAAGTTAGGATTTAATTACATAAATTTTGCTAAGGAGATAATAAAAAATTCAAAAGTAAAATTATTTTTAGTAAATAACAATTTTCAACTGGCGAAATTTGTCAAAAAAAATATGAGTGGAAAAAAAATCGTAATTGGAATGGGTGCAGGTTCCATCTCGAATTGGATGAGGAAACTCCCAAAATTAATATAATGAAATTAGACCAATTAAAAATATTGTTTGGAGAATTTAATGCAAATGTGAGATTTGAGCACAGTCTTAAAAAAAAAAATTGGTTTAATATTGGCGGAAAAACAAAAGTTTTTTTTAAAGCCAACAATCTTCATGAACTGATTAAATTTGTGAAAATAGTAAATAATCAGGAAAAAATATTTATTCTTGGAGCGGGTTCTAACACTTTAATATCTGATAATTTATTTGATGGTATAGTTATAAAATTAGGAAAAAATTTTAATAATATCTCACTTCTTGGAGATGATGTGATAATTGCCGGAAGTGCTGTAACTGATAAGTCTCTATCAGATTTTGCTGTAAAAAATAGTCTCAGCGGATTTGAGTTTTTATCTTGTATACCAGGCACAATAGGAGGTGGAATTAGAATGAACGCAGGTTGTTTTAACAAAGAATTTAAAGATATATTGATTTCAGTTCAAGCAATCGATAAATCTGGAAATATTATTACTATTCCAAGTAAAGAAATAAAATTTGAGTATAGAAAAAGTAACTTATCCGATAATTTGATCTTTTTAAGTGCTTCATTTAAAGGTTCAAAATCTAGTCATTCTCAAATAAAAAATGAAATTGAAAATTTAGTAAAAAAAAAAGAAAAAGCTCAACCTACTCGAATTAAAACTAGTGGAAGCACTTTTAAAAATCCTAAATCACAAACTAACAAGAAAGTTTGGGAGTTAATTAAGGAGTCAGTTCCTTTAGACAAAAGTTTTGGGGATGCATGTATATCAGAAAAGCATTGTAATTTTTTTGTAAATAAGGGAAGTGCCACTTTTAATGATATGAACAATTTAATTGAATTTGTATCAAAAGAAGTTTTAAAAAAAACTGGTATAAAATTAGAAAAAGAAATCAAGATTTTAAAATAAATTGAAAAAAATATTAATAATTTCAGGTGGTATTTCAAAAGAAAGAGCAATTAGCCTTGATACTGGAAAACAAGTAGCCAAGGAATTAAAAAAAAATAATTATTTTGTAAAAATAACAGAGCCAAATTTTCAGTTATTTGATGTTATTAAAAAATTCAAACCAAACCAAATTTTCAATGCATTGCATGGTCAGTTTGGTGAGGATGGTTACATCCAAACAATACTAGAGAGTTATAAAATTCCCTATACTCATTCAGGTGTAATTTCATCATCAATAGCAATGGATAAAGTTTTGTCAAAAAAGATTTTTATAAAGAATAAAATATTGACCCCAAAATTCTTGACCTTTTCTTTCAACAAAAATGAAAAAAATATTGTCAGAATTGTTGAAAAAAAACTTAGATTTCCAGTTGTGATAAAGCCAATAAATGAGGGTTCAAGTGTAAATGTGTTTATATGCACAAAAAAAAATATCAAAAAAAAATTGCGTTATTTAGAAGATTATAAAAAAATAATCATTGAAGAATTTATTCCAGGTCGAGAAATACAGGCTGCAATGATTGGCTCTAACAAACTTGGTGCAATTGAATTAAAACCAAAAAGAAAATTTTATGATTATCAAGCAAAATATAATCCAAAAGCAAAAACGGAACATATTATACCAGTGGATTTACCAAAAAAAAAATATGAACAAATAATGAAAATTTCTTCCAAAGCACATAGTTTAGTTGGTTGTCGAGGAGTTACCCGTTCAGATTTCAAATATTATAGGGGTAAGTTTTATCTTTTAGAAATTAATACTCAGCCAGGAATGACAAAACTTTCTTTAGTTCCTGAGATTGCTGCATTTCGTGGTATAAGTTTTATCAAACTTATTGAATTAATTTTAAAAGATGCTTCAACAAATAAATAAGAAAATTATTTTTTATATTTCTTTAGTAATTATTCTTGGCACATTCAATAACAAAAATTTGAAAAAATTTGATCTTCCTAAAATTAATATGGTAGATATAGAAGGAATAGTATTCAATAATAATGAATTTCTTAAAATCACAAATTTAATAAAATTTAATAATTTATTATTTATTCAAAAATCTCAAATAAAAGAAATATTAAACTCTAATAATTTAATTGAAGAATATGAAGTGTTTAAAAGATATCCATCATCTCTTGAAATCAAGATTAAAAAAACAAATTTTTTAGCGTCTACAAATATAAATGGAAAAAATTATTTAGTTGGATCTAATGGAAAATTTATTAACACAAAAAACTATTCTAAAAATTTACCTTTTATTTTTGGAAATTTTGAGACAGAAGAATTTATAGAATTTAGAAATATTATTCTTCAAACTGATTTTGAATATAATAATATAAAAAACTTTTACTATTTTCCCTCGGGGAGATGGGATATTGAAATGATCTCAGGAATTTTAATAAAATTACCAATTACAGAAATCAAAAAGTCATTAAATTTATCAATTGAATTACTTAATAATATAGAATTCAGTAATATAAAAATTTTAGATATACGTCAAAAAAATCAAATTGTCATAAATGACTAAAAAAGTAGATTTCCAGACATATCTTTATTTAAATCATAATAAATTTATTATTTATGTTGCTGAAATTTCAACTAATGAGAAAATTTATTCTGAAAAATTAGTAATAGAAGAAAATTCTACAAAATTAGAATTTAATAAATTGGATAAATTTTTAGACTCCAACATATTTAAAATTGAAAAAAAATTAAATAGTTTTATTAAAGATACTTATGTTATTCTTAATACTAATGAATTTCACTCCATAAAATTGTCAATTAAAAAAGATAATAATGGAAATCTTATAAACTCGGAGGCTTTAATTAATCCATTAAATGATTTAAAAAATTTATGTCAATCGAATTTACAAAATAAAAAAATTATACATTATCTTATAAAAAGATACGTGATCGACAATAAAGTTTATACAACTTTACCGGAAAATGTTAATTGTAATATTTTTTCTTTAGATACAGAATTTATTTGCCTTTCAAAAAATTTAATTGAAAATACAGAAAAGATTTTAAAAAAATATCATATTTCATTAAATCAAATTTTAAGTGCTAGTTATTTAGAAAAATTAAAAGATAATACAGATAACACTATTTTTACAACAGCAAGTAGAATTATTTCAGGTCACAATAGCAATGAGGTCTTGCTGATAGGCAAAACTAACAAAAAATATGGTTTTTTTGAGAAATTCTTTAATTTTTTTAATTAATTAGTATTTTATCGTAATATTTGTTGTTTTCAGTTTTTTTTCTTAACATATTAAAAGTCTCACGTGTCATTGTTAAGTCAAAAAACTCTAAAAAAAACAGCAACTTTTAGTGGAGTTGGACTTCATAATGGTAAATTAGCCAAAGTATTAGTAAAGCCCTCCGAACCAAATACAGGAATTATTTTTAAAAGAGTAGATTTAGAGACAAAGAATTATGTTTACCCAAGTTTTAATAATGTAACTAATACATTATTAAATACAACTATATCTAACGAGCATGGAGTAAAAGTATCAACCATTGAACATTTAATGGGTGCTTTATTTGGATTGGGTATTGATAATGCACTGATAGAAATAAATAATGAGGAGGTACCAATTTTAGATGGTTCAGCAAAAGAAT